>CAMDZU010000141.1 GCA_945910715.1 uncultured Clostridia bacterium | reverse complement strand
CTGCGCCCCATTCGATAGGACGGCAGAGATAAGGCGTTGTAAAGGCGCTGTCAACCATAAATGGAATACCGTGCCTGGGAGCGATTTTCGCTATTTCCTCAAGGTCCGCAACGTTTGCGTTTGGATTGCCGATTACTTCGGTGAAAAACAGCTTGGTTTTGTCCGTAACGGCGTTTTCCCATTCCTCAAGGTTGTCGGGGTTTACAAACTTTACGGTAATACCAAGTCTTTTGAGGGATACGCCGAAAAGGTTTACTGCGCCGCCGTAAATGTTGATAGAGGAAACAAACTCGTCACCCTCGCTGCAAAGGTTTACGATAGCGTTGAAAATTGCAGCGTGTCCCGACGAAAAGGCAAGAGCACCCACGCCGCCGTCAAGGGACGCCATTCTGTCCTCAAGGAAAGCGTTGGTGGGATTCTGAAGCCTTGTGTAGATGTTGCCCGGCTCTTTGAGCTCGAAAAGGCTTGCCGCATGGGCTGTGTTGTCGAAGGTGTAGGCATTGGTCATATAGAGAGGGGGCACTGCCGAGTGTGTTGCCGCCTCTCCGTCGTAGCCTGCGTGTACCATTCGTGTTTCAAATCCGTATTCTGACATTTTTCTTCCTCCTGTGGGAAAAATTAAAATATTATTACAAAATCAAAAAAGGTCTTTTCAACTTTGATTTTTTTTGATATAATGTATTATATGCATTCGGATATTGCCGCTGCGGAGAATATTTCCGCAAACGTAACAATACATATTATATATAATAAAGGAAGTTTTGTCTATATGCGAAATGTAAAAAAATCACACGCTATTTTCAGCTTAATTTTAGCCTTTGCCGTTTTTATCAGCCCTTTCGGCAATATTCGCGCTTCTGCGGCATTTATCCCCGAGGGAACAATTTACAGCGAGGCTGTTTATATGTTCAATATGGATACGGACATTGCAGTGTATGAAAAGAATGCTCACGAAAAGCTGTATCCTGCCTCAACCACCAAGATAGTTACCGCCATTGTGGTACTGGAAAAGGTGCAGAATCTTGACGAATACGTTAAGATTCCCCAAAGCGTGTTTGACGAATTCTGGCTCGGCGACCCAAACAAGTCCGACCCCTCAGCCGCCGCAATCGAAGCAGGGCAGACAAACCTTACCTACCGTGACTGCCTTTACGCACTTATGCTTGCCAGCGCCTGCGAGGCGGCAAATATCCTTGCCTATAACGTAGGGGACGGCTCGGTGCAGAACTTTGTCAATATGATGAACGAGCTTGCAGGCAGGCTTGGCTGTGCGGACACCCATTTCGGCAACCCTCACGGCTTATGGGAGGAGGACAACTACACCTCCGCATACGACCTGTTTCTTATTACAAAATACGGCTATGACAACTACCCCGAGTTTATGAAGATATGCGACACCTATGAGTACGATATGCCTGCAAACAAATACAATCCCGACGGCTACACGATTCACCACACCAACAAGCTTATTGCAAGCAGTCCGGAAAATCCCTTTTACTATGAATACGCTCACGGCATTAAGACGGGCTCTATCGACTATTACTGGACAGCCGACGGCGAAAAGCACGATGGCGGCAGATGTCTTGTTTCCACTGCAAGCAAAAACGGCTACACATATATGCTTGTGACATTGCAGGGACCTTATTACGACAGCGAGGGAAACCGCTTCCAGTCGGCGTTCACCGATCACCTTACCCTTTACAAATGGGCTTTCAGCAACATTTCCTATCAGCTTGTGCTGTCAAAGACTGAGCCTGTTGCCCAGATAGCAGTTGAACAAGGAGAAAACGCAGATTACGTTATTCTCCGCCCGGAAAGGGACTATGCCACGTTACTCCCCAACTCGGTTGACCTTACCGCAATACGTCAGGTACCGCACCTTGACGCCGAAACAATACTTGCGCCTGTTCAGAAGGGCGAGGTGCTTGGAACAGTAGAGCTTCTGCTGAACAACGAAACCCTTGCGGAAATTGACCTTATTGCAAGCGACAGCGTAAAGCTTTCCCAGATTGCCCACATTACGGCGCAGATAAAGGAGCTTTTTGATACAACATGGTTCAGACTGTGCTTTGTGCTGCTTGTTCTGCTGATTGTGGTTTCGGTAATTCTCATTTCCGTAAACAGAAACAGACGAAAGAAAGCGGAGGCAAGAGCAAGGCGCCGCTCGGGAATTAACACGAAAAGAAGATATTAAATGACAATTAACCTTATTACTCTGGGCAGGCTTAAAGAGGATTATCTCCGCAAGGCCTGCGCCGAATACGAAAAGCGGCTTTCCGCCTTTGTAAAGCTGAACATTGTGGAGCTTGACCCCGTCAAGCTGCCCGACGACCCCAATGAGGCGCAGATTGAAGCCGCTCTTGAAGCGGAAAGCGCAAGGATTTTCGCAAAGATACCTCAAGGCAGCTTTACAGCGGCAATGTGCATAGAGGGCGGACAGCTTACCAGCGAACAGCTTGCGGAAAAACTTTCAGCCGTTACCCTAAGCGGAAAAAGCACTGTAAACCTTGTTATAGGCAGCAGCTACGGCCTTTCGGACAAGGTGAAGAAAGCAGCCGACCTGAAGCTTAGTATGTCGAAAATGACCTTTCCCCATCAGCTTGCAAGGGTAATGCTTCTTGAGCAGCTTTACCGAGCATATACTATTATCAACAACAGGAAGTATCACAAATGAGATGGCATTTATATAACGCAGGACTGATTGCTTTCGGTCTTGCAATGATTGCCCTGGGCATTGTAATTTTAGTGCAGGGCAATGTAGTGCTTACATACGCAGCGCTTATCGGCGGAATAGTTATTCTTATCCACTCGGTGCACTGCTTTCTGAATTTCATACTGAAAAGGAACGACGGGAACAGGGAGCGCAACAAATCCTTTCTTGTAACGGGTATTTTCAACCTTATTGCAGGAATACTGGTGCTTGTGCTGCCCGACCTTACAATGTTCATTCTCATAAAGATTTTCTCCCTTTATATGCTGCTCAACGCCATTGTAAAGCTTATCGACTTTATGATTTCACGGCGCAATCACGTTGATGGCGTGGTTTATGATTTTATAGCGTTTCTGTTCTTTCTTGTGTTCGGCTTGATATTATTATTCGCAAATCAGCTCAACAAGCAGGCGTTCCTTATACTTGCAGGAGTTTACTGCATTGCCTACGGCATTTCACAGCTTAACGACTTTATTGTAAAAATAATTCCCCAGCGCACCAAAAACAAATTCAGACGGCGCATAAGAGTTTCCGTGCCCGTGTTTATCTCCACCTTTATGCCCCTTTCCTTTATGAAAAAAATCAACAGTATGCTTGACGAAAAAATGGACAGGACAGAGGCTATAAACAACTTTGAAAAGGAGCTTGACAGCAAGAACGACGGACTTCCGCCCGATATTGAGGTGCTTATTCACGTTTCGGGGGACGGAGTCGGCACCTTCGGACACTGCGACTTGTGCTTCGAGGGGGAAATAATCTCCTACGGCAATTACGACGAGGAATCCTACAAGCTTGCACGAGGGCTTGGGGACGGAATTTTCTTCACCTGCGAGAAAAAGCGGTACATAAGATTTTCCGTAACTCACGACCACAAGACAATTTTCTGCTACGGACTAAGGCTTACTCCCGAGCAAAAGGAGCTTGTAAGAGCGGAAATACAGAAGATAAAGGACAGCGTTTATCCTTGGCAGCCGCCCTTTGAAAAGGCCCTTGCAGAGGGAAAGGACGCAAGGCTTGCGGATTTCCCCGACTACTGCTCAAAGCTTTGGAACGGCACTCATTCCCATTTCTACAAATTCCGCGAGGGTAAATTCAAGACCTATTTTGTATGCAGCACCAACTGCGTACTGCTTGCAGACAGCATACTTGGCAAAACAGGCACGGACATTGTAAAAATAGATGGGCTTATTGCCCCAGGCACTTACTTTGACTATATGCAGAGAGAATACTTAATGAAGGACAGCTTTGTAATAAGCAGGACTATTTATAATAAGGATAACACCGAACGGCTTCCCGACGAGGATTCGTGGTATGTCAACGGCAAAGGTAAAAACGGAAAGGACAGGATTGATTAAAATGGCTAAAATCGAGATTATAAACGACCGCTTTACAGGCTGTATGCTTGGAGCGGCAACAGGCGACGCTTTCGGCTATCCCCTTGAGGGAATGGAATACGAGGATATGTGCGACAGATTCGACCATATCGGCGCAATCGACCTTGCGGTAAGCAAAAAAACGGGCACCGCCCTTTTCACTGACGATACCCAGATGACCCTGTTTACTGCGGACGGTATTCTGTGGGCGGATATGATGGGCGGCAAAAACGGTGATATTGACTATACGGAGTTCGTTTTCTACGCATATCAGTTCTGGCTTTACACTCAGACAAAAACCGTTGCAGGCAAGGAATACGCATGGCTTTTCGACCCAAGCAAAATGAAGTACAAGACAGTGCTGCTTAAAAGAAAGGGTTTGTTCAAGAAGCGCAACCCAAGCGAAACCAACCTTGCGGCTCTCCTTGCGGCAAGAAACAATAACTACGGCACTCCCTCCAAAGCGGTAAACAACAACTCGGACAACGGCGGAATGAAGCGTGTCGCTCCTGCGGGACTGTATTTCTGCGAGGATACGGCAATCGCTTTCAGAATGGGCTGCGAGTTTGCGGCAATAACCCACGGCGCTCCCTCGGCTTATCTTGCGGGGGGCTGTTATGCGGCTATAATTGCGGAAATTATCAAGGGTGCAGAGGTGC
>CAMDZU010000140.1 GCA_945910715.1 uncultured Clostridia bacterium | reverse complement strand
GACAAGAGAAAACCTTACGGGTGTAAGGGTAATCAGAGCCTTCTGCAAGGAGGAGGACGAAATTGCTTCCTTTACAAAGAGCAACGAGGAGCTGACGCACGAAAGCAAGCACGTCGGCAGAATTTCAGCCCTTATGAATCCCCTCACCTACGCAATCATCAACGCCGCAATTATTGTGCTTATCTATACGGGCGCAATGGAGGTAAACGCAGGCATACTGACTCAGGGCGCAGTTGTTGCGCTTTACAACTATATGTCCCAGATTTTGGTGGAGCTTATCAAGCTTGCAAACCTTATTATCACAATCACAAAGGCTGCCGCCTGTGGAAACAGAATACAGGCGGTTTTTGAAATAAAGCCTACTGTTGTTTCCCCCGAAAATCCCGAAACGGGTAGAAATTCGGATATTGCCGTTGAATTCAATCACGCTTCCCTTTGTTACAACAAAGGCGCAGAAAACGCTCTTACGGATATAAGTATTGCCGTTAAAAAGGGAGAAACTATCGGAATTATCGGCGGCACAGGCTCGGGCAAAACCTCGCTGGTGAATCTCATACCGAGATTTTACGATACAGCCAAGGGCAGCGTTTTAGTTGACGGCACAGATGTAAAAAATTACAGCACCGAGGCTTTAAGAGAAACAATAGGCATTGTCCCACAGAAAGCGGTGCTTTTCGAGGGCACAATCAGAGAAAATATGCAATGGGGCAAAAACGACGCTTCCGACGAGGAAATATGGAAGGCTCTTGAAACCGCCCAGGCAAGCGAAATTGTCAAGGGCAAGGAGGGCGGACTTGACTTCCTTATTGAGCAGGGCGGCAGAAACCTTTCGGGCGGTCAGCGCCAGCGCTTCACCATTGCGAGAGCTCTTGTGAAAAATCCGAAAATACTCATACTCGACGACAGTGCCAGCGCACTTGACTTTGCTACCGACGCCGCACTCAGAAAGGCAATCCGTGAGCTTGACAGCAAGCCCACTGTATTTATAGTTTCCCAGCGCACCTCCTCAATCCAATATGCCGACAGGATTATTGTCCTTGACGACGGCATTGCCGTGGGAATAGGCACCCATGACGAGCTTCTCCAGAGCTGCGAGGTTTACAAGGAAATCTACAATTCCCAGTTCAGGAAGGAGGACGTTCATTGATGAAAAAAGCCAAAAGCAATGCAGGAAAGGTCACGCTGAACAAGGTACTGAAATATATATCAAAGTACAAGGTATGGATGATTTTGTCCATTGTACTTGCGGCTGTTACCGTTGCGCTTACACTCTATGTTCCTATTGTTATAGGCAATGCTATCGATTTTATCATTGACAAGGGACAGGTGGATTTTGAAAAGGTCTTTGAAACCCTTGTGCAGGTGGGAATTGTAGCGGGACTTACCGCAATTCTCCAGTGGATAATGAACACCATTAACAACAAGGTTACCTTCAACATTGTCCGTGACGTGCGCAACGACGCTTTCAACAAAATTGAGATACTCCCCCTTAAATTCATTGACGGTCACAGCAGCGGCGAAATCGTAAGCCGTGTTATCGCCGACGTTGACCAGTTTGCGGACGGGCTGCTTATGGGCTTCACCCAGCTTTTCACAGGCGTTGTGACTATTCTGGGCACGCTTGTGTTTATGCTGACCATAAACCCGTGGATTACTCTTGTGGTAGTGGTTTTAACTCCCCTGTCCCTTCTTTGCGCCAAGTTTATCGCAAAGCGCACCTACTCAATGTTCAGGGCGCAGAGCGAAACAAGAGGAGAGCAGACAGCCCTTATTGACGAAATGATAGGCAATCAGAAAATTGTACAGGCGTTTACCCATGAGGACGAGGCTCTTGAAAAATTTGACGAGATAAATAACCGCCTTGAAAAGTGCTCCCTTAAAGCAACCTTTTTCTCCTCTCTCACAAACCCCTGCACACGTTTTATAAACAGCGTAGTTTATGCGGCGGTAGGTCTTGCGGGAGCGCTTTTTGCGGTAAGCGACCCTGTTGCCTTTACGGTAGGCAATCTGTCCTGCTTTTTAAGCTATGCAAACCAATATACAAAGCCCTTTAACGAAATAAGCTCCGTTATTACCGAGCTTCAGAACGCCCTTGCCTGCGCTGCAAGAGTGTTTGAGCTTATTGAGGAAAAGCCGCAAATAAGCGACAAGGGAAATGAGGCGCTTGCTGACGTTAAGGGCAATGTTGCACTTGACAATGTTTCCTTTTCCTATGTTCCCGAAAGAAAGCTTATTGAGAATTTCAACCTTAACGTTAAGCCCGGTCAGCGTGTGGCAATTGTAGGTCCAACGGGCTGCGGAAAAACTACGGTAATTAACCTGCTTATGCGTTTCTATGACGTAAACAGCGGCAAAATCACCGTTGACGGCAAGGCAATTACCAACGTTACAAGGCACAGTCTGCGGTCGGGCTACGGAATGGTTTTGCAGGAAACATGGCTTAAAAGCGGTACAATCCGTGACAATATCATTATGGGAAAGCCCGACGCAACAGAGGAGGAAATCATTGCGGCGGCAAAGGCAAGCCACGCTCATTCCTTTATCAAGCGCCTTGAAAATGGCTACGACACGGTTATCGGCGAAGACGGCGGAAGTCTTTCCCAGGGACAGAAGCAGCTGCTCTGTATTACGAGAGTTATGCTTTGTCTGCCGCCTATGCTTATTCTTGACGAGGCAACCTCCTCAATTGACACAAGAACAGAGCTGAAAATTCAGGACGCTTTCTCAAAGCTTATGAAAGGCAGAACAAGCTTTATCGTTGCCCACAGACTTTCAACTATCCGTGACGCTGATATAATCCTTGTAATGAAGGACGGCAGCATTATCGAGCAGGGCAATCACGACGAGCTCCTTGCAAGGGGCGGATTTTACGCTAATCTTTATAACAGCCAGTTTGCTAAATAATATAAAGCCGCTTTTGATAATTTCAAAGGCGGCTTTTGTATAAGAAAAAACGTTGAAAAAAGACTGCATTTCACTGAATTGCAGTCTTTTCTTATCCTTAATAATCACACGTCACAGCAGGTATCGCAGTGGTCGTGCTCCTCAATTTTGCCTACAAAGGGAGTTGGGTCAATGCCCTGTCTTTTGTAGTAATCGGCAATGGCTGACTTTATAGCCTGTTCTGCAAGTACAGAGCAGTGGATTTTTGCAGGCGGCAGACCGTCCAGCGCCTCCACAACAGCCTTGTTTGTAAGCTTCAGCGCCTCGTCAAGGGGCTTGCCCTTAATCATTTCGGTTGCAATTGAAGATGTGGCAATTGCAGCGCCGCAGCCGAAGGTCTTGAACTTTACGTCCTCGATAATGCCGCCATTTATCTTGAGGTACATTTTCATGATGTCGCCGCACTTTGCGTTTCCTACCTCGCCAACGCCGTTTGCGTCCTCAATTTCGCCAACGTTTCTTGGATTGGCAAAATGATCCATAACTTTTTCTGAATAAATCATTTATATTTCCTCCGATTACTTGATTTTGAATGTTTCGCCCTTCTGAATATGTTCCCATAACGGTGACATTGAGCGGAGCTTTTTGATTATTTCGGGCAGTACGTTAAGCAATGTGTCAACGTCTTCTTCTGTTGTCATATCGGACATTGAAATTCTGAGAGAGCCGTGTGCAACCTCGTGAGGAAGTCCTATTGCGAGAAGAACGTGGGACGGGTCAAGAGAGCCTGATGTGCAGGCAGAGCCGCTTGAAGCCGCAATTCCCTTTAAGTCAAGCTGCAGCAGCAGAGCCTCGCCCTCGCAGCCCTCAAAGGAGAAGTTCACGTTGTTGCAAAGACGCTGATTTCTGTCGCCGTTGAGATGGGATTTTTCAATGGGGGAAAGAGCGTCGATAATTCTTGTCTGGAACTTTTTCAGCTTTTCGTTCTTAGCGGCAAGTCCCTCAACTGCGTCGGTCATTGCTACTCCAAGTCCCACAATGCCTGCAACGTTTTCCGTGCCTGCACGCTTTCCGCTTTCCTGCTGACCGCCGTCAATAAAGGGAGCAAGACGGATTGACTTGTTGATGTAAATTGCGCCCGTGCCTTTCATTGCGTGGATTTTGTGGCCTGAAATTGAGAGAATGTCAATGTTCTGTTCCTTAACATTGATTGGCACATTGCCGAATGCCTGAACTGCGTCCGTGTGGAAAATAACGCCCTTTTCCTTGCAGACAGCGCCTATTTCCGCAATGGGCTGGATTGTGCCTATTTCGTTGTTTGCGTACATTATTGTAACAAGGGCGGTATCCTCTCTGATTGCGTTTTTCAGATCCTCCACCTTTACAATGCCGTTGCTGTAAACTGGCAGGTAAGTTACCTCGAAGCCCTCTTTTTTCAGAGCGTCAAGGGAGTGGAGAACTGCGTGATGCTCGAAAACCGAGGTGATGATGTGCTTTTTGCCCTTTGCCGCCATCATGTGGGCAACGCCCTTTATTGCCCAGTTATCCCCCTCGCTGCCGCCGCTGGTGAAGAACACCTCTCGCTGCTCGCAGCCGAAAGCCTTTGCCGCCTGCTCTCTCGCCTTATTCAGCGCAATGGCGCTTTCACGTCCCAGCGAATAAATAGAGGACGCATTGCCGTAGCCCTCCTTGAGATAGGGCATCATTGCGTTAAGGACATTGTCGCTGATTTTTGTGGTAGCGGCATTGTCTAAATAAACCGTTGTTTTTGTCATTTTATTTCATTCCTTTGCGGGTTTAAATTATACCTTTTTGGTGTGATTTTATTATATACCTTTTTTGTATAAATATCAAGTACTTTTGAGCATTTTTTTAAAAAGTACGGATTATCTCTCAAAGGGC
>CAMDZU010000139.1 GCA_945910715.1 uncultured Clostridia bacterium | reverse complement strand
TACAGACAGGCTCAACGTCTTATACCTGCGTGCTTAACGGAGAATGGTATCATATAGCAATGAACTTCTGCTACGAAAACACGGACTGTCCCGAAGACGTGGGCGTAACCTTTTTCGCTATTGAAAACCTTGAAGCAAGAGCACTGGACAAGAATTACGGCGACAAGCCCCTTGTTTGCAGTATAAGGGGCAAAAACGAGATTTCCGCACGGCTTATCAACAACAAAGCTTTTGTATTTGAGCCAACTCCCGACCGTGTTATTACAGAGGAGGAAATGAAGCAGTATCTTGCGGAATGTAATGATTTATATACTCTTTCCAAAAAAATAGGCGAGCCTAACGTTAACAAGAAATACCCGAACTGCACGGGATACGACCATTACTATGAGCTTGCACCCGAAAACGGCGAGCCAAGATATGCATATCTCTGTACCAATTCTCCGACAGGAAGATTTTACAGCGGATATATCTGCTCGGATACAGGCTCCTTTTACGACAGAGGTCTTTTGCCTGAAAAATAATCCTTCAAGGGAACACACCTTACTGTTATTAGCTTTTGCGCTTTTAACAAATTGTGGCTTTTCAGACTGAAACATAATTTCATAAAAAACACTTGACAAACGGATAAAAAAGTGGTATATTAGCTTTAGCAAATAAAAGCTTTAAAGCTATGTAATATAAAAGCTTAAAAGCGTAAAAGTAAAAAGAAAGAGGCAAAGAAAATGATTTTAGTATTAAAACAGGGTGCGTCCGAACAGCGAATTCAGGAGCTTGAAAACAATTTCAAAGCCCTTGGCTTCCAGCTTAACATAAGCAAGGGCACAGAGCACACAATCGTAGGTCTTATCGGCGACACATCAAAGCTTGACCCCAACTCAATTCCAAACACAATCGACATTGTTGAAAGTGCAAAGAGAATTTCCGAGCCGTACAAGGCTGCTAACAGAAAGTTCCATCCGGACGATACAATTATCGACGTTAAGGGCAGAAAAATCGGCGAGGGTTATTTCCAGGTAATTTCAGGCCCCTGCTCCGTTGAAAGCGAGGAGCAGATTATCAAGGTTGCAAAGTCGGTTAAGGAAAGCGGCGCTACATTGCTGAGAGGCGGTGCGTTCAAGCCAAGAACTTCCCCCTACTCCTTCCAGGGACTTCACGCAGACGGCATAAAGCTGCTTCTTGAAGCAAAAAAGGAAACGGGACTTCCCATTGTAACCGAAATAATGAATCTTAACCACCTTGATATGTTCGCAGACGTTGACGTAATTCAGGTCGGCGCAAGAAATATGCAGAACTTTGATTTGCTCAAGGAGCTTGGTCGCTGCGACAAGCCCATTCTGCTCAAGCGAGGTCTTGCAAATACCCTGGAGGAATTTCTTATGAGCGCCGAATACATTATGGCAGGAGGAAATCAGAACATTATTCTCTGCGAGCGAGGCATAAGAACCTTTGAAACCGCAATGAGAAACACCCTTGACCTTTCCGCAATCCCATATCTGAAGCGCACTACTCACCTGCCTATCGTTGTTGACCCAAGCCATGCGGCAGGTATCCGCTGGATGGTTGAGCCTCTTGCAAAGGCCGCTGTTGCGGTTGGAGCAGACGGTCTGATGATTGAAAGCCACAACGACCCGAAAAATGCACTTTGCGACGGCGCACAGTCCCTCGACCTTGATATGTTCAAGAGCCTTATGGACGACATCAAGCGCAGAGTTGCTTTTGAGGGCAAGACAATGTACGAGAACGAATAATTGAATGAAAAATAAATCCCTTATCTTTCTATTAAGATAAGGGATTTTTTATACTATTTCCTAATCAACCTATAGACATTGTCGATAGGTTGATCCCACCGCTTTGCGGTGAGTTCGGCGAAGCCGCAGGAAAGCCGTTCAATACTAATTCATTCAAAACCGTAGGTTTTGACTTGCCGCCTTTCAGGCAGCTCTACTTATAGACTTTGTCTATAAGGAGATTAGGAATTAGTATTATTGGCAAAATCTATCCGCCCGCATATTATATGATGAGCAGGGGAACGTAGGCGAGGGTGAAGGTAACGAAAGTTCTTGAATAGCCTCCGCCGCCCGATTACGGGGCTTGCCTGCTTTATATAGGGCTTTGCCCTGCTTATCCGTCACGCAAACGCAGAAATTAAATGAAACGTTTCGGAGCGTGGCGGATTGCATTTAAGCTTTTTCGGACAAGTCCCTGCTTCACGATCCGAACGCAAAAACTCCGACTTATTTCTAAGTCGGAGTTGTTTTTTATCTGTCGAGATAGCCGAAGTTGGACTTACCGCTCTTCTTGATGCGGTACATTGCGTCGTCAGCCATACCGATAATTTCATCAACACGCTTTGAGTTGTCGCTGATGATTGAAATGCCGATACTTACGTTGACTGTAAGCTTTTCGCCCGAGTCGCAGGTGAAGCCTTCCTTAAGCTTGTTAAGCAGCTCCTGAGCAACTCTTGACGGGTCGTTTGTTTCAGCGTTGCGGATACATACGATAAATTCATCGCCGCCGTAACGTCCTGCCATACCGAATTCGCTTATGATAGACTGAATTGAGTCGGCTGTAAATTTAAGCACCTGGTCGCCTGTTGCGTGGCTGTATTTGTCGTTGTAAATCTTGAAGTCGTCAATATCAACGAACAGTATTGCAAACTGGTTCTTGCGGGCTGCAATAAGGTCGATTTCGTTGTTGATTGCGGTTTCGATTGTTTCACGGTTGTAAAGACCTGTCAGCGAGTCGAAGCTTGCTCTTGTGGTAAGAAGCTTTTCGCTCTTCTTTGCACGGTCAATATCAACGATAACGCCCACAACCTTGATGATATTGTTTTCACGGTCACGGATTGTAGCGGTACGCATAAGAATCCAGATATAGTCGCCGTAAATGTTCTTCCAGCGGTATTCGTTGTGCTTGAAGTCCTCGCCCTTGGACAGCTTTTCGAGGTCAGCCTTGTATCTGTCTGCGTCATCAGGGTGAACCTTGCACTTTAAGAGGAAGGAATCGCCGAAGTGGTCGGACGGAGCACGATAGCTGAACTTCTTGTTGAAGTTCTGTGAGAATGTAACCTCGTTTGTCTTGAAGTTCCATTCAAAGATGATATTATCGGACATTTCGATAATTGTACGGTAACGTCCTTCACTTACGATGATATTATCAACAAGGTCGTTGAACGCACGGGCAATTTCGCCGTATTCGTTGTTTGCGAGAATATCAATTCTTGCCTCGTGGTCGCCTCTCTTGATCTTTAACAAAGTTTCCTCGATTTTGTAAAGTGGCTTTGTAATGATAACAACAAGAACAATTGAAGCGGCGCACAATACAACCGCAACAAGAATAGCAATGCCGTTGATTGTACCCGAAGCGTCGTTGGAGTAAGCGTATGCCTTGTTTGCTTCCGCAAGGGCAATAACCGTCCAGTCGCTTTCCCCTGTGCTTACCATGTGAGCAATACGCTCGTTCTTGCCGATTTCGTATCTTGTCTTTACAACGCCCGAAACGGTAACATTGAGGATATAATCCTTGAATGCAGCATATTCGGACGCAAGTTTATCAGCTGCAAGGCTTCCCACAAAGGTTGTATCAAGGAGCATATCCTTGGGGTCGGCAATTACAATTCTGCCGTTTGTGGGGAATGTTGACTGGCTGAACATTCTTGTAATTCTTGCGTTTTCGAAGTAAACGAGAAGATTATAGCCGGCAAGGTCTGACTTGACGTAAAGCTCGTACTGAGAGCTCTTGGAGGAGGAACCTGCCGCGTCAACGTAAACCCTGTAATCAACCACGTTTTCCAGATCTATTTCCGCTGTTGTTCCTATGTAGCCCTTATCGTTAGCCATAATTACCTTGCCGTTGTCGTCGGTAAGAATAATCTTTGTAATGCCCGAATCCGATTCAACATAGGCAGCAAGATAATCAAGAGCAGCCTTGAAATTATCCGACTCCTTATCGACCTTTCCGTCGCTGATTTCCTTGCTCATTGCCTGAACAGCATAGTTTTCGTTAATGGTCTTAACCTGAGCAGCCAGAAGCGAAAAATACTGGTCAAAGCTCCTTGCCTGAGTCTGTGCAACCGATGAAATCATCTTATCGTACTGGCTCTCCGCAGCCCCTTTCAGCTGCATTCCGCTGAAAATGCTGAATGACGCGACGGCAAGGATTGCAAACAGCGTAAAAACAAGGATCAATGAGTTTCTTACTTTCATAATTTACTCCTACAACTTTATATAACAATTTTATTTCGCAATAACTTATAATATATAATATCATAAAATTACTCAAAAGTAAATGTTTTGTAATCAATTCGTATAAAACACCCAATATTACTTTTTTATTTTGTGCAACTTGAATAATAAAAATGACCCCAAAACCTGCTAATGGGAATAAAATTTACCTCTAATATATGAAATCTGCCGTGATATAATACTATTGCAAGGGCAAAAGTCTTTGCAGATAAGTAAAACCAATTCGATAATAATCGGAGGAAAAGAATATGTCTAACAACAAGAGTAAAGCTGCTTTAAACAGCATCAAGATGCAGGCTGCAAACGAAGTAGGCGTTCCGCTTAAGGATAACGGCTACAACGGCGATTTAACAGCAAAGCAGGTTGGTTCAGTAGGCGGTCAGATGGTTAAGAAGATGATCGAATCCTACGAAAACTCCGCTAAGTAATCAGAGTAACATCAGAACAATATAAATCCGCAGGCTGTCCTGTGGATTTATTTTTTGACAAGCTACAGACTTCGAGAAACACACGCAGACAAGGAAACGCTCCCGACAGGCGTACAAAGG
>CAMDZU010000138.1 GCA_945910715.1 uncultured Clostridia bacterium | reverse complement strand
GAAAACAAAATGGGAATATTGGTTATGGTAAAATGTAGCTGAGGTTTTATGAAGGATGATTACAGATATGGTTATACGGCCGGCTATACTGAAACCCAGAGGCACTTGACTGCTTTGGTAAAATCGGGAAGATACGGAAATGCGTGGAGAGATCGGCTTGCTTCTGATAGTGAGCTTTTGGTTGATGCTTCACAGGCGCTGTATCAATGCACACATTGCCATCGGATATTTGATGAATACAGTCTTGATCTGTATAAGTCCGGACAAAAGTATTACGCTCCTTCCCCCGAAGATGCAGTCTATCATTTTGAGCATATCTGTCCCGAATGTAAAAAGAAAATGGAGTGTATTCCGCCTTATCTGAATGACAATAAGAGATATATAATTTGGAACAACCCGTTATCTGCCCCAAATGCGGAAACTCCGCCGTTGCGACTTTCTGCGGCTTCATAGATTAACGGGAACAGCGTTTACTTTTTCATCAGACAAAAAAGGAGCAGCCCTACGACCGCTCCTTTAACTTTATTTATATGCAATATGAGAAATAAATTCAGACTGCCTGTTATCAGTCACAACGCTGTTTAATAGTTCGTTTCGTGAATTTCAAAATAGCTCTTAGGATGAGCGCATACGGGACAAACCTCGGGAGCCTTTGTGCCCACTACAATATGTCCGCAGTTGCGGCATTCCCACACCTTAACCTCGCTCTTTTCAAATATCCGGACTGTTCTGATATTCTTAAGCAGAGCACGGTATCTTTCCTCGTGGCGCTTTTCAATTTCGCCTACTGCTCTGAATTTAGCGGCAAGCTGTGGGAAACCTTCCTCCTCTGCTGTCTTTGCAAAGCTCTCGTACATATCCGTTCATTTGTAGTTTTCACCGTCGGCGGCGGAAGTGAGATTAGCTGCTGAATCGCCAAGTCCTCCCAATTCGTCAAACCACATTTTAGCGTGGGCTCTCTCGTTGTCGGCAGTCTGAAGGAATAAGGCAACCATCTGCTCATAGCCCTCCTTCTTTGCTACCGAGGCAAAACAAGTGTATTTATTTCTTGCCTGGGATTCTCCCGAAAAAGCTTATTTCAGGTTTTTCTCAGTCTGTGTTCCTGCGTATTTGTTGTACGCAGGAGCATTTTAGTCTGCTTTTCTGACTACCTTTTCAAAATCCGATGCAGGGTGCTTGCAAAGCGGACAGATAAAATCCTCGGGCAGCTCTTCGCCTACATATTCATAGCCGCATATTGTGCAGCGCCAAATAGTCTGTCCGTCTTCGGTTGTGCCCACAGTCTGAGGCTTTGGCTTGATGTTGTTTAGGTAATAATCATAGGTTACGGAGGGAGCGTCGCTGAGTACCTCCATATCGGTTATTTCTCCGATAAACATTGTGTGGGAGCCTAAATCCACTGTTTTCTCAACTTTTACGGATATATAAGCGTTAGTGCCTTCCGTGATGTAATAAATGCCGTTAGAGCCTCGTTTGCAGTTTTTGAAATCCTCAAATTTATTGACTTCACTGCCTGACTGAAATCCGAAACGCTTGAATAAATCAAAGCTTGCATTGTTGCTTAAAACGGATACGGTAAATTCGCCCGTTCTGCTTATCATATCGTGGGTATAATTCGCCTTATTTACGCAAACGCTCATCTGATTAGGCTCAGAAGCCGCCTGAATTGCAGTGTTGATGATACAGCCGTTATCCTTTTCAGCCTCTTTTGCGGTGAGAACAAACAGTCCGTAGCTAAGCTTATACATTGCTTTTTTATCCATTTTTAAACCTCCTGTACTTTTCCTTTCAGAAAACTGATTAAAATTCACTAACCATAAATGCACTTTTATGTGAATTCCTTACAAATAATTATAACACGAGTTAAAATTTTTTTCAAGCGGTTTTCAAAACAATCTTTTGCAAAATGTAAACAAAGGGGAGCTTTGATTGTATTACGCTGGTTGAGGGCTTTGAATTTACTCCGAATGAGGATTATAAGCCAATCAGCTTTAATGTAAGCCAACCGCTGAATACAGAGGTAATCCGCCTTGATGAAATCAACAAAAAGACTGTTGACAATTCGGAAGCGGAAATTTATCTCAAAGAGCTTACTCTGTCCCCATTGGGAGCAGAAATGACTGCCACAGTAAATTGGCGCAGTGAAAGCCATAACGAAACTCTGCCGCTGTATGTCACATACGATGACGGAACAGTGCTGGATTTATCGGAATACACCGGAAATGTGGACTTGGGAACAGGAGTGGGAAACAGCAGCGGCAGCTTTGAAATGACTTATTATTTCGGACGGAATATGAACATTGTGTACACAGACAGAGTTAAATCAATTCAGATTTTCAACGAGGTTATCGTGATAGAAGAATAATAAAACCCGACTGCGGCTTGGTGCTGCGGTCGGGTTTTGTGTTCGCCCTGATATTCAAAGCTTAGTATGGCAGATAATATTTGTCCAGCCGCCAGCCGTTTTCGGTGTTTACGGCTGTAATGGTGTAGGTTTCAAGTATTTCGTCCGTTTGCTCTGAAGTTTCGGGGTCAAATCCGTAAACGGTATATTCAAGCTCTGCGGTGCTTTCGCCCTGACTCTTGAGTTTATATTCTACTCTGCCTACGGAAAGATTTGAGCCTCTTGCGCCGCCGTTGCAGTAGGTTTTGCCGCCATAGAACACCATTCCTGTAGGAAGCTCCTCGGACAATATTTTCTCTGTACAGCTTTCGGTATAAACGCTTGAAATAAGGCTGTAAACCGTATTGTAATCTCTGAAATCCTCCTGAGAAACGGGGTAAAGCTTCATCGCCGCTCCGTCATAGTATAATAAATTATCGGAATTATAATCTACAACAGGGGATTCAATCTGGGTATAAATCCATATATACTGTGCGTTCATATCAAGCAGCTTTAACTGTTCTTCAAGGGTCATTTCCTTGACGTTTGCTCTGATATGGAGCGTTTCGCCGTTTACAATTGCGGTAAAGCCCATTCCGTCCTCATCAATTACATTGTTTTCCGTATCGAAATCAAACAACATCCTGCAGGTATAGGCAATATCATAAACCATATATGTGTTATCCGTACGGTAAATCATATATTTATCGCCGATAAAGCTTATGTCCATATCGCCGCCGTCCTGCATAATAAGCGGCTCCATTTTTCCGTCAACACATCTGTAAACGTAGTTTACTCCGTCATTGCTTGTATGTATATAAAGACTTTCGCCTGTAAATTGCAGATCAAGCAGCTTGCCTATGGAGCAATTTTCCTGTGTATATTCCGTGCCTATGGCTGTATAATCGGTGCCGTTGAAATAATAAATCTCTGTATAGCTCGGCTCTTCCGCCATACCTGGCTTTAACTCCCTTACAGCGTAGTAAAATCCGTCCGTTGTTGTGAAATAACGGATATTCTGCTCAACCGTGCAGACCTCAGATCCGTTGCTTCCAAGCTCCGAATTGATTTTTTCACAGGCCTTTTCAGCTTCGGTATAGGCGTCAGTATTGAACGAGGTAATATTGCTCCTGTATTTTTCCGCAGAGGAAAGCTGCCACTTATCGTCCTTCTTCTCCATTGTCAGCGTAATATACTGCATTTCTGGAACAGCGCTGTAATCATTTTCATTGTAGGTTTCCTTTAGGAAATAACGTCTTGTAAGCACAACCTTATCATCTGTAACACGCTGGTTTATATACACGTTTCCAAGACCTAAGCTTAAATTTGAATCCCTTGTCCATTCCTCTCCGTCAACGGTAACTTCATAGACCTCTTTGGGAACGACAAAGCCTGTAAGTTGTTCAAGGCGCTTTAATCCAAGGGAGCTTATTTCAGCTGTGGTTGAAAGTACATCTCTGTCATAAGAGGTAACAGGGGCGGTTTTCTCGTAGCAGAATGAGTAGTCGGCGCACTTAACGGGTCCCCCTATATCGGTATAGCGGTACATACGATTCGGCTCGTATGCGGGAATGTACCAGCATTGTGCCACTCCTCCATTTATTCCCATCATATAATATCCCTGCTCGTCGCTGTAAAAGCCTGTGCAGTACATACTCCAGTTGAATGGATCTCCGAAGCAGTCCTTGTGATAGGTGAGGGGAAGCTCATACTCAACACCCGAGTCGCTGACGCCCGTCCATACGCCGTAAAAATGCTCCTCGAAAATATCAAAGTCCATCTCAATATTGCCGCCGAATAAGGCTTTGGGCAGCATTGAGTCGTTCTTATCCATTTCGGACAGGGTTATTTCTTCCTCATCTGCCAGTGCAGAAACAATCTGAAATTCACCCTGAATATTTTCCATATTGACCGTAACAGGAACGATTTTTTCATCGCCTGTTGACTTGTAATTGCAGCGGAATGAAAGCTTGTCATTTTCAAGGCTTACCAGTTCAAAGTATAAATCAGTGTTTCCATAGCAGTTTGTGTAAGTCAGACCGTCGGACAGAGTGAATTGCTTTGTTATGGCGTTTCTTATTGAGCCTGCGTTTTGATCGTGGGCAACGGTTTCTGACTTTTCCGTTTCCTGAACAAGCTTTATTACTCCAAGAGCTCCAAGCTCTCCTGTATCAAGCTTCCGCTCGTTTATCAGACTGCCTGTTCTTGCATATACCGACGTGTAGCTGCCGTATTCGATAACGTCGCTTTCGTCGGAATAGCAATACATCAGGTCGGGTTCTTCGTCAGAAATGTAGTAGTAGCGGCTGTAATTTCCGTCCTTTAGGTTTTTCATATATACGCCGCCGTTTGCTTCGGTAAAGCCGAGAAAATAATCTCCAAGAGCAATGCAGTCGGTCTTGTAGGAAAGGGTAAGCTTTTCTCCCGTGCTTATTTCCGTCCA
>CAMDZU010000137.1 GCA_945910715.1 uncultured Clostridia bacterium | reverse complement strand
CAGCGAGGTACTTCCCTTTTGCATTGCGATTGTACCTGTGCGGACAACCTCCTTTATTCCGTAAGGTCTGAGCAATTCCTCAAATGTTACAAGCTTGTCCTCGCAGTCCGAAAGCTCAAGGGTCATTGTGTTTACGGAAATATCGGAAATTTTCGCCTTTGTTATGTCGGCAATTGAGATCAGATCCGCTCTCTGAGCCGCCGTACAGCTTACCTTGATAAGCACCAGCTCTCTTGAAAGCAGCTCCTCGCCGCTTACCGTCTTGACCTTGATAACGTCTATCAGCTTGTTGAGCTGCTTTTCAATCTGTTCAAGAGTGTACTCCGTGCCCTCGGCTACAATAGTAATTCTTGACACGTTTTCGTTATCGGTCACACACACAGCTAGGCTGTGAATATTATATCCTCTGCGGGCAAATAAGCCTGCAATTCGTGCAAGGACGCCCGCATGGTTTTCAACCAGTATGGAAATTGTGTGTTTCATATAGTCCTTTCCCGAAATTACAGAATTGTCTTTTCGTTCTCGTCAACAAATACCTGAAGCATATAAGGCTTGTCTGATTTTATCATACGCTCTACCGCACCGTCTGCCTGTGAAATGTCGGTTACGTTTTCACCGCTTATTCCGTAAGCGGCGGCAAGCTTGATAAAATCGGGACTTCCGTCAAGGAACACGGCGATAAGGTGATTGTCGTACCTGTTTGTCTGAACTTCTCTTACCATACCAAGACGGTTGTTGACCATGACTATAATTTTAACGTTTATGTTATGCTGAACGGCAGTTGCAAGCTCCATAAACTGCATCTGAAAGCTGCCGTCGCCGCAGACCGCAATTACCTCTGCACTGTCGTCAGCCTTTTTTGCGCCGATTGCCGCAGGAAGTGAGTAGCCCATTGTACCCATGCCCCCTGCTGTCAGGAAGCGCCCCTGCTCTCCAAGCTCAATGTTGTTGCAGGTCCAGATCTGGTTTTGTCCAACGTCCGCAACAATTACGGAATGTTCGGGCAAATGCTTGTTCAGCGCCTTAACAAAGGCTTTGGGATTAACCGTACCTTCGGTCGCTTCAAGAGGCTTGTCCTTTTCGCTGTCGTTTTTGATTCCGGTAAGGTAGCTTACCCATTTGTCATTCTTTTTGGGAGCAACTCCCTCAAGAATCTGACGGATAATTATTGCAGCGTCCCCTACAACGGGAACAGCGGCAGGAATACTTTTACCGATTTCAGCAGGGTCAATGTCAATGTGGATTACTTTGAGATTGTCACGGTTTTTCAGCGCCGTAACCGCTCTGTCGCCCACTCTTGCTCCAAGAAGAATAAGCAGATCACATTCGGAAACCGCCCTGTTTGCCACCTTTTTGCCGAACATTCCAAGCATTCCGAAATGAAGTCTGTGATGATAAGGAATGGTGCTTATGCCCATCATTGTTGTAATAACGGGAATGTCGCAGATTTCGGCAAGCTGCTGCATTTCCTTTTCCGCACGAGAAGCGAAAAGTCCGCCGCCTGCGCAGATAAGGGGCTTTTCCGCCGCCATAATCGCCTCGCAGACACGCTTTACCTGAAGCTTGTTGCCTGTGCTGCTTGGCTTGTAGGTTCGTATATCAATTTTTTCGGGATATTCAAATTCGATTTCGCAGTTCTGAACGTCCATTGGCACGTCGATTAAGACGGGCCCGGGTCTGCCTGTGCCTGCAATGTAGAATGCGCTTTTGAAAATGTATGCAATATCCTCTGCGTTTTTCACAAGGTATGAATGTTTCACGAAAGGCTCAGCCGAGCCTGTTATGTCAGCCTCCTGAAAAACGTCGTAGCCTATCTGGTCGGAGTTTACCTGCCCTGTGATTATTACCATCGGGATACTGTCCATATAGGCGGTTGCAATGGCTGTAATAAGGTTGGTTGCGCCGGGACCTGAGGTTGCGATACAAACAGCAGGCTTGCCTGTAATTCGTGCGTAGCCGCTTGCCGAATGACCTCCGTTTACCTCGTGACGGACAAGTATGTGCTCGATTCCCGAGGGCAGGAGCTCATTATAAAATGGGCAGATTGCAGCGCCGGGATAGCCGAATACTGTTGTGATATTTTCATTTTCCAAACATTTAACCATTGCCCTTGCAACGGTCATCTTTTCTTTTGCCACTATGACACCTCATTCTTTCACACTTTATTATTATACACTATTCATACGCTAAAGTCAAGAAAAACAAGCCATAAAAAAGCCGATACAGCCTCAGCCATATCGGTAGTGTTAAAAAGCACAGCAGGATTCATTCAATCTGCGGCATACATAAAGCAAAACGCTCAAAGAAGCGGACTTTTCAACTTACACCAAGGCTCGTTATCCGGAGAGCCTCAGCACATAATATCCTATAAAACGGGAAATGTCAGCATACTGCAAGCTCTTCAGTTTTTTTGCTAATGACGGATAGTAGGACTGAATTGCTCACGACGACGTTAGCTGTCAGAATTCTGAAAAGCATCTTAACATTTCCTCCTTTTTATATTTTAATTACATTATACTCACTGTAGTTACACCAAGGTTACAAATCGCAATTCAGCAATACAAAATTACATAAAAAAACGGCAGATTTTACTCTGCCGTCATTATTTCTGTGAAGAATGAACTTACTTGAGTTCAACCTTAGCGCCAGCTTCTTCAAGCTTAGCCTTGATTTCTTCAGCTTCAGCCTTGGAAGCGCCTTCCTTAAGAGCCTTAGGAGCTGCTTCAACCAGTTCCTTAGCTTCCTTAAGACCAAGACCGCAGATGTCCTTAACAGCCTTGATAACGTTCATCTTGCTGTCGCCGAAGCTTGCAAGGATTACGTCAAATTCTGTCTTTTCTTCTGCTGCTGGAGCTGCGCCGCCTGCAGGAGCTGCAACTGCCATAGCTGCTGCTGATACGCCGAATTCTTCTTCTAATGCCTTTACTAAATCGTTAAGTTCTAATACTGATAAAGCCTTAACGTCTTCTACTAACTTTAATACTGCTTCTGAAGCCATTTTAATATCCTCCGTAAAATATAATTTTGTGTTTGATTGACGAATTATTCAGCAGCTTCTGCTGTTTCGCCGCCGTTTTTCTTAGCAATTTCGCTGGCTGCAATAGCAAGCTTCTGCATAGGTGACTGTAAAACGAAAAGTAACTTTGCAACGAGAGTTTCCTTGGAAGGAAGCAGAGCGTACTGCTTAACTTCTTCAGCGGAAATTACCTTGCCGTCAACATAGCCGACCTTGATGTTGAAAGACTCTAAAGCTTCAGCCTGCTTGTGCAGAATCTTTGGAGCGACAATAATATCGTCCTTGGAAATTGCGATAGCGGTTGTGCCTTCGAGGTGTTCGTCAAAGCCTTCGATGCCTGCCTTTTCAGCTGCTCTCTTTAAAAGTGTGTTCTTAACTACGCAGTAGTCAACGCCTGCTTCACGGAGTTCCTTACGGAGCTTTGTGTCGTCAGCAACGCTGATGCCACGGTAGTCAACGATAACGCCTGCTGCTGAATTCTTCAGCTTTTCAGCTAATTCTTCAACAAGAGCTGCCTTTGACTGTAAAACCTTTTCACTTGGCATTTTTGTGTTCTCCTCCTTATTAGTATTTGAGCTGTACTAATCAGGGACTATAAAGAAGCCCTTCCCTGCAAAGACAGGAAAGGGCGTAAACTCATTTTACTTCCCATTCCTCGGCAGGCGGTTACCCGTTAGCGATTACTCGACCTGCTGTCTTTAGAACAGCTTTTATATTGTACCACATAAAATGTGATATGTCAATAGTAAATTCACAGAATTGTGAAATTATGCGCCGTACTTAGCTGTGCTAACCTTAACGCCGGGGCCCATTGTAGAGCTGATTGTGCAGGACTTGATATACTGACCCTTTGCAGCTGCGGGCTTAGCCTTAACGATAGCAGCCATAAGAGTCTCAATGTTCTGTTCCAGCTTTTCCTGACCGAAGGAAGCCTTGCCAACGGGGCAGTGAATGATGTTCTGCTTGTCAAGACGGTATTCAATCTTACCTGCCTTAGCGTCCTGTACTGCCTTTGCAACGTCGGGAGTTACTGTACCTGCCTTGGGGTTTGGCATTAAGCCGCGGGGACCGAGAACCTTACCTAAACGTCCTACAACGCCCATCATATCAGGTGTAGCGATTACAACGTCGAAGTCCATCCAGCCGTCCATAATCTTCTTTACTGTATCGTCGTCAGCAACGTAATCAGCGCCTGCGTCCTGAGCAGCCTGAATCTTGTCGCCCTTAGCGAATACTAAAGCTCTTACAGTCTTACCTGTACCGTTAGGGAGAACAACTGCGCCTCTAACCTGCTGGTCAGCGTGACGGGAGTCAACGCCAAGTCTTACATGGATTTCAACTGTTTCATCGAACTTAGCCTTTGCTGTCTTGCAAACTAAATCGCAAGCTTCGCCTGTTTCATAGAATTTTGTGTTATCGATCAGCTTTGCGCTGTCAACGTATTTCTTTCCGTGCTTCATTTATTATCCTCCTTGTGGTTCAACGGTCTTATGACCTCCCACGACACAAATGTTGTTTATTAGTCAACTACTTCAACACCCATTGAACGGGCTGTACCTGCGATCATAGACATTGCGGCTTCAACGCTGCCTGCGTTGAGATCCTTCATCTTCTGTTCAGCGATAGCCTGAACCTGAGCCTTTGTGATCTTTGCAACCTTTGTCTTGTTAGGTGTACCTGATGCTGTTTCAATACCGCAAGCCTTCTTGATAAGAACTGCTGCAGGTGGTGTCTTTGTGATGAAGCTGAAGCTTCTGTCAGCGTAAACTGTGATAACAACAGGAATGATAAGACCTGCGTCACCCTTTGTCCG
>CAMDZU010000136.1 GCA_945910715.1 uncultured Clostridia bacterium | reverse complement strand
TCCTTGAGCCTGTAAAGACAATTACCGAGGAGGCGGACGATTTTGCGGAAAACGAAGCCCGTATTTCCGAAAAGCTTGGGCTTATCAAAACTGGGGACGAGATTGAAACCCTTGCAGGCAGCATTTTGCAGATGGAGCATAAAATACGGGATTATATCAGCAATATAACCGCAATAACCGCCGAAAAGGAACGTATCGGAGCGGAGCTTTCCGTTGCCTCCCAGATTCAGGCGGATATGCTGCCAACAATATTCCCCGCTTTCCCCGAAAGGTCGGATTTCGATATTTTTGCGGTGATGGACCCTGCAAAGGAAGTGGGCGGCGACTTTTACGACTTTTTCCTTACGGACAGCAACCACCTTGCGGTGGTAATTGCGGACGTTTCGGGCAAGGGCGTGCCTGCTGCACTGTTTATGGTAATTGCAAAGACACTTATCAAAAACCACGCACAGAACGGCGAAACTCCTGCTGAAATATTCACCGGAGTAAACGAGCAGCTCTGTGAGGCGAATAAAGAGGGAATGTTCGTTACGGCGTGGCTTGGAATACTTGACCTTTCAACAGGGGAGCTTAAATATGTGAACGCAGGCCACAATCCTCCCATAATCAGACGAAAGGGAGGAAAGTACGAATACTTTAAGAGCCGCCCGAGCTTTGTTCTTGCAGGAATGGAGGGCGTAAGGTACAGAGGAAATGAAACTGTCCTTGAAAAGGGCGACGAGCTTTTCCTCTACACAGACGGAGTTACTGAAGCTATCAACAATGCCGAGGAGCTTTACGGCGAGGACAGACTGATTGCTGTACTTAACGAAAACGGCGGTGCTTCACCGTCGGAGCTGCTGCCCATAATAAGAGCGGATATTGACAAATTTGCAGACGGGGCAGCACAATTTGACGATATAACAATGGTTGACCTGAGATATTTCGGAGGGAGAAATGAAAATGAATAGGCTGATTGTACCTGCAAAGCTTGAAGAGCTGGAAAAAGTTATTGATTTCGTGAACGCTTTCCTCGAACAGGAGGATTGTTCTATGCGGATACAGACCCAGATTGACGTTGCCGTTGAGGAAATTTTTGTCAACATTGCAAACTATGCCTACAACCCCGAAATAGGCAAGGCGGAAATCGAGGTGGAAATCAGCGGCGAGCCTATCACCGTTTCAATTACCTTCAAGGACAGCGGCGTGCCCTACAATCCCCTTGAAAAAGCCGATCCCGACATTACCCTCAGCGCTGAGGAAAGGCAAATCGGCGGACTGGGTATCTTTATGGTGAAAAAGAGTATGGACGATATTGAATACAGCTATAAGGACGGCAGAAACGTGCTGACTATCAAAAAGAAGCTGTAAATCCTGTTTATAGGGGAAATTGTCTTGCGGACAGCGAAACAAAATCCGCCCTGCTTTAATGCAGGGCGGATTTGTTATGCTTACGGGCGATAACAGCTAATATCTTTAAGGCAACACCTCACAAAGACCGCCTTACGGCTTTGCGTACGTCTTGCTTGCATATTTTCCATCATCCTGCACAAATTTCGCTCGACCGGCTCCAGCCTGCCTGTACTCAATTTATACAATCTGACGGCGCAATCCTACGACAATAATTATGCGGTATTGCCTTATATGTCCGTCGGGCAAAATTCAATGCAGAAAGTGATATGCGGATTATAAAAATAGTTGTATTTTGTAAAATAATGTGATATAAAAAAATAATTGTAGTTTTTGGAGTTAATCAATAAACATAGGGAAACAGCAAGCGTATTCATAACTGCCTTATTCCTTTCTCTGAGCTGAGTGAGGAGGAGGTTGAAAAGGATATTGAGGCAATAAAAAGCAAGCTGTAATTCGGGTGACGAAATAACCGCAAAAAGCAAAAGTAAATAATAAAAAACGCTGTATTTAGGGTGTCCGCCATATAGAAGTTTTTAATCCCGCCGTTTCTCAACTGCGGGATTAATCATTTCTTATAAAAGGCGGGAGCTGCCCAAAGGGGCACCCTTTAGGTGGCTTCCAATAAAGCAGCTTTCGCCCCGCCGAGCAAATCATCTGTCAAAAAGATGATGGTTCGGCGAGGCGGAACTGCCAAAGGCGGCCCGCCTTCTACGGCGCTTTTTGTTTACGATTAGTTATGTGATTACGCTTTTGTCCTTTATCGCTTATTTCAGCGGTGCTGTTATCCTGCTTTCCAGCTCGCAGTGCGTTATATCCGTCCAATGACGGCGCAGGATAATATCAGCGGTAAGGTCGGTATTGTTATACGAAACGGACCATTGTGTGTTGCTTGTAATATCCTCGGGATTAGGGTCCTGAGCTGCTGATTTTATTGCGTTCCATACAGTTTCACAGGTGTAATTGCCCTTTTCCTCCTCAAGCACCTGCAGTACAGCGTCATAGCGTTCTCTGCCGTGGCCGTAAATGCCGTTTTTCTGATTGGGAAGCACCTTGTCCGTATAGCGGATAAGGAAATTGGTGACTGCCTCTGACGGAGTATCTATAAGCTCCCTCGGCTCGCCTTCAATGTCGTACTCGATTACTCTGCCGTCGCCCGAAGCGTCGTTTATGTAGAAATGGTAATCCCTGCCGCTTGACGCAAACATATCATAGCTGCGTAAAAGCTCAACCGCTTCCTCTGTGGTGGCAGCCCTGTCAAGAACAAGACGTATTGCAAGGGTGGTCGAAATAACAGGCTTGCCCGTGTTCTGATGTACAGGCTCGCTGTCAAGGGTCAGCACAGCAATAGATACGCCCTTTTCGTTGATGCCGTCAAGGCAGATAAACGGAGCTGTCAGGGTAGCCAGCTTTTTTGTAATATCCTCATCCGGAACATTTGCCGAAACATTGTCAAGGGCGGCAAACGCCAGTGACTTATATCCGTCCTTGGGAGCACAGTAAACCAGCATAGAGGATGTATCGAGCTTAAAATCGTAATTGCGTCCCATGTGAACGTCGCCATCTGTATCGGTGAGATTAAACGCAGTACAGCCGAATTTTGGCGCCTTGATATTCACAGGCAGCAGCGGAAGCGCCTCCTTCACAATTGCGTCTATCATGGTCTGGTCGTCCTTGATTCCGTAATTGATGATATTGTCAAGGCTGTAGTCGTAGCAGATTTCCATTCGATAGAGATTGTACCCGTCCTCATAGTCCGTAAGACGCTCTATGGTGCCCATAGTCTGTATTCTGGTGAAATACAGTCCGAAAAATACCAGCAGGATTACCAAAATTACCGCCAGAATTGCCGACAAAACGATTAAAATGCGCTTTTTCATTTATTTTTCCTCCTTTGCAGACCCTTTCGGGTTATATTTCATTATAAATAGCTCAAGAGCTTCCCTGAGCACTTCTATCTGCGATTTCAGGTAAAATTCGTCCTCGAACATAGCGTAATGCACGCAGGCTCTTACCAGAATAAAAATAAGCGGCGTCAGCTTTTCGTGGGGAATACCCAGCTTGCCCTCCAGACTTTTTGCGTATTCGGTATAACGCTTATCAACTCCCGCAAAGAATTTCTTGCCGTATTCTCTGTACTTCGGGTGGGTATAGACCTGATACATAAGGCGGTATTTCTTTCCGTGCTTTTCTGCTGTCCAGCAGGGTATCTCATCAATAAACCGCCACAAGTCCTCCGCATCTGTGGGAGCCTTATCCATAAAATCATCCTCAACCTTACTCATACAGTATTCGGTGGATTTGATAATAATGTCGTCCAGATTGTCAAAATACTGATACAGGCTGGCAACGCTACAGCCGCAGGCATCCGCAATTGCTTTTATTCCAATGCCGTTCAGACCGTTTTCCGCATAGCAGTCAAAGCATTTTTCCATAATCTCGGTTTGCTTTGCCCTGCGTGCTTCTTCGTTAACAGTACGCAACAGATTACCTTCTTTCTCTGCTTATAATACTAAGGCAACACCGCACAATTAACGGCTGCCGCCTTTGCCGCACGCTTGCTTGCGTCTTTTCCGTCATCTTGCACAAATTTCGCTTGACAGGCACCAGCCTGCCTGCGCTCAATTTATACAATCTGACGAAAAATCTGACGGCGCAATCGTACGACAATAATTATGCGGTATTGCCCTAATTCCTGATCTCCTTATAGACAAATAAGGCGGCAAGTCAAAACCTATGATTCTGACGGAAATAGCATAAAACAAACGTTCACTTATATTATACTGTTCTTGCTTTGCTGTGTCAAGTGTGAAGCAAAAAAGCTGTGTTTTCCGCTATGGAAAGACAGCGATGTAATTATGTTGACGAAATATGTCCGTTTGTGATATAATAAACAAAGGTATATATTTTTTTCAATTGTTCTCACGGATTCGCAAAACGGACAATTATAACATTAAGCCGTTTTTATCATGGAACAAAGAGGTGGTAGCTTGGATACGAATATTCATTTTGACGTTGCCGCAGCCGTTCTTCTGTTGATTTTGCTTTATACGGTGATTTCCAGAAAAATGACCAAGGGCGTTCCCGATAAGATTTTCATTTCACTTATTCTGATTACTCTCGGTTCTGCTTTGGCTGATATAGCTGCAATCCGGCTGGACGAATATGCCTGCTCACCTGAAGGAACCGAAGCGCTTCTTCCTGCACTGTATTGTTCCCATTCGCTTTATCTTTTGCTTCATAATTTCACAACGGTACTGTATCTGCTGTTTATTGTCAGCCTTACCGATACATGGCACAAGCTGAAAAAGCACAGGATACTATGTTCCCTTTTCTGGCTGCCAATAACCGCTATTACTCTGATTATTGCAATAAATCCCTTTACGGGCCTTCTGTTTTATTTTGACAATCTGGCATATACCAGAGGCGTACTTTTCCCGTTGATGTACATAGTTGCGTTAATATATGTGCTGACGGCTATTTGCT
>CAMDZU010000135.1 GCA_945910715.1 uncultured Clostridia bacterium | reverse complement strand
AGTTCCCACAAAGATTTTGCAGGCTTTCCCAAGGTACTCATCATCAAGCTTATAAGGGTAATGCAGCGCTAAATTCTGAGAAAACACATCACGCTGCTTTGCGTTATTCACTCGGTAAAGGTACTCCTTGCCCTTTGTATCAAACCGTGCGTGAAAGCTTTCATCTGCGTCCTCGCAGGAAATAATCACAATATCAGGCGGAAGAATAACGTTCATTCCCTTAACAAAGCCGTCGCAGGGAATTGTGCTGTCAACGTGGGAATTGAACCAGAATTCCTTTGCGTGAACTCCCGTATCAGTTCTCGAACAGCCGTTTATGCTGATCTCCTGCTTCAAAAGCTGGGACATTTTTTCCTCAACCACATTCTGTACCCCTACAACGCCGTTCTGCCACTGAAAGCCGTGGTAATTGGTGCCGTTATAAGCCATACAAACCTTTAAGTTACGCATTTTACCTCTCAGAATATAAAATTGTTCACAATAACAAAGCCGAATACTGTCAGCACAAGGGCGGTAACCGCAAAGTCTATGGGCGACGCTTTAAGCTGTCTGAGCCTTGTCCTGCCCTCTCCCCCTCGGTAGCAGCGGCATTCCATAGCCATTGCAAGCTCGTTTGCACGCTTGAACGCCGAAACGAAAAGGGGAATAAGAATAGGCACAAGCGCCTTTGCTTTCTTCATAAGTCCGCCCGTATCAAGAGAAGCTCCTCTCGCCTTCTGCGCCATCATTATTTTGTCCGTTTCCTCAATGAGGGTGGGGATAAATCTGAGCGCAATGGTCATCATCATTGCAAGCTCATGTACGGGGAAGTGAAGCTTTTTTAACGGTGAAAGCAGGCTCTCTATTGCGTCTGTAAGGATAATGGGCGAAGTGGTGTAGGTAAGCAGCGACATTCCCACAATAAGGCAGATTATTCTTATCATCATAAACAAGGAGGTTTCTATGCCCTCCCAGTAAATGGTGAAAATCCACCAGTCAACAAGAGGATTGCCCTCGCCCTTGATAAAAAACAGGTTGAGAACGGCGGTGAAAATTACGATTGGCACAATGGGCTTTAAGCTTTTCAGCATAAGCCTGAATTTTATATTCGCAACGCCGTAAGCCATAAAAATGAAGATTGCCGCTACCGCAAGCCCCATAAAATTCTGCGCCACAAAAAGCATTATCACATAAATTATGTCAAGGACTATTTTAAAGCGGCTGTCCATACGGTGAATTATTGAATTGCCGGGGAAATACTGACCTATGGTTATATCTTTTAACATTCTTGTTTTCCTTTAATCTGTTCAATAAGTCGCTGCTTGGCGCGTTCTATTGTGTAAATATCGTCGCCCAAGTCAACGCCATGTTCCTTTAGCATAAGACTGAGCCTTGTAATCTGCGGAACGTCAAGGCCAATCATCTGAATTTCCTTGGATTTGCTGAAAACATTGTCCACGCTTTCATAGCAGAAAAGCCTGCCTCTGTTCATAACAAGCACCTTGCCTGCATACTTAACAATATCCTCCATTGAATGAGAAACAAGGAGAATAGTTGTCCCCGAATTTTTGTGATATTCGGATATTTTCTCCAGTACCGTATCTCTGCCTATTGGATCAAGACCTGCGGCAGGCTCGTCAAGAATGAGTATCTGCGGCTCCATTGCGATTACCCCCGCAAGAGCAACCCGCCTTTTCTGTCCTCCCGACAAATCGAAGGGAGAACGCTCCAGCATATCGTCGGTAATGCCCATGCTTGCGGCGGCTTCACGGACCCGCTTATCCACCTCTTCGGGAGAAAGGTCCATATTTTTCGGCCCGAAGGCAATGTCCTTGTAAACCGTTTCCTCAAAAAGCTGATGCTCGGAATACTGGAAAACCAGTCCCACCTCAAAGCGTATGTCACGGATATTTACGTCCTTTGACCATATATTCCTGCCGTTGATTATAACGTCGCCGCTTGTCTGCTTGAGCAGACCGTTAAGGTGCTGTATAAGGGTGGATTTGCCGCTGCCCGTATGGCCGATAATACCCACAAATTCGCCCTTTTCTATTGTAACATTTACATCGTCAACAGCGGTGGTTTCAAAGGGCGTTCCAACGCTGTACTTGTAAGTGAGATTTTTCGTTTCAACTGCGTTCATCAAAGCACGTCCTTTCCAAAAAGCTTAAGGATATGCTCCATACAATCCTGCTCGGTGATTATATCCTGCGGAATGTCAATTCCCTCTTTACGAAGCTCATAGCAAAGCTCCGTTACCTGCGGAACGTCCAGTCCAACCGCTTTCAGCTCCTCAACACGGGAGAAAATCTTCTTCGGCTCATCGTCCATTATTACTCTGCCCTTGTCCATTACAATGACTCGCTCCGCCTGAGCCGCTTCCTCCATGTAGTGGGTGATGAACACAATGGTTATGCCCTTTTCCCTGTTCAGCTTCTTTATGGTTGCCATAACCTCTTTTCTGCCCTTTGGGTCGAGCATTGCCGTGGGCTCGTCAAGAACGATACAGTCCGGCTCCATGGCGATTACGCCTGCAATTGCAATGCGCTGCTTCTGACCGCCCGAAAGCTGGTGAGGGCTGTGCTCACGGTATTTGTACATATCAACCGTGTTAAGGGCTTCGTCAACCCGTCTGCGTATTTCTTTCGGAGGAACGCCCAAGTTTTCCAGCGCAAAGGCTACGTCCTCCTCCACAATGGTTGCAACAAGCTGATTATCGGGATTCTGAAAAACCATTCCCACATTCTGACGGACGTCATATATTTTATCATCGTCCGCCGTGTCAATCCCGTTTACGAAAACCTTGCCCTTTGAGCCTACAAGAATACCGTTGAAATGCTTTGCAAGGGTGGATTTTCCGCAGCCGTTGTGACCTAAAACAGCCACAAATTGTCCTTTTGGAATGGTTAAGTTAATGCCTTTCAAAACCTTGTTCGACTCTATAACCTTGCCGTCGTCGTCAAGTGTCTGATATTCAAACTCAAGGTCCTTTGTTTCTATAATGTTCACAATATCTCCTATCATAGCCGTCCTTTACCTTACGGTTAAAAGCGGTATGCCTTTGTTCAAAGGCTTTTCGCCTTACTCAAACCTTACTATTGCCGTGTTTCCGCAGGGAATTGCAAGTCCCGTCTTCTGTACAGGCAATGCGATTTCCTGTGCGTCAATGTCTGTTTTGTATTTTTGTCCCACTGTCATTTTAAGCAGATAGCCCATTACTGATGGGGAAAGTCCCGTAGTGTAGCTGTTCAGCAGCAGGAATAAGGGCTTTTCGGAAAGCACCGCAGTGCATCTCTGCATAAGCTCGTAAATGCAGTCCTCCAGCTTCCACATTTCGCCGTTTGTTCCTCTGCCGTAGCTTGGGGGGTCGAGAATTATTCCGTCGTATTTGTTGCCTCTCTTGATTTCTCTGCCCAGAAACTTCATTGCGTCGTCAACAATCCAGCGGATAGGCTTGTCACGCAGACCGCTTAGTTCTGCATTTGTCTTGCCCCAGTCCACCATACCCTTTACTGCGTCAAGGTGACATACCCTTGCTCCTGCGTTTGCACAGGCAAGGGTTGCTCCCCCTGTGTAGGCGAACAAGTTTAGCACGTTTATTTCACGCTTTTCCCTTGCGATTGCTTCACGGATAAGCTTGTCGCAGTAGTCCCAGTTTACCGCCTGCTCGGGAAATAGTCCCGTGTGCTTGAAGCCCGTAGGCTTAACCATAAAGGTTAAATCCTTATATTTAATGTTCCAGCTTTCGGGAAATTTTTTTAGGTACTTCCACTCACCGCCGCCGCTTGAAGAACGGTAATACCGTGCGTGGGGATTGTTCCATTGCGGGTCTGGGTTGGGGTTTTCCCATATTATCTGCGGGTCGGGGCGGACAAGAGTAACATTCCCCCACCGCTCCAGCCTTTCGCCCCCCGATGTATCAATAAGGCAGTAGTCCTGCCAGTTTTCTGCTATTCTCAAGGCTTTCTCCTTTTTAACAAAGCTCCGACTTTATAACGTCAACGATTTTGTTCGCCCAAAGTGTTATTTCGTCCTTGCTTTTTCCCTCTATCATAACACGGACAAGAGGCTCTGTGCCACTTTCACGGACAAGAATACGTCCGTTTTCGGAAAGCTCCTTTTCTGCACTTGCAATTACAGCAAGGATTGAGTCGGTTTTGTCCCACAGTCCTTTTTTATCCTCGGTAATCTTTACGTTGAGCAGAATCTGGGGATAGTCCTCAATGTCCTCAACAAGCTTTGAAAGAGGCTGCTTTGTAATGGAAACCAGCTTCATAAGCTGCACCGCCGTAAGCTGTCCGTCCCCTGTTGTGGCATGGTCGAGGAAAATAATGTGCCCCGACTGCTCGCCGCCGATATTGTAGTTATTGGCAAGCATTTCCTCCAGCACATATCTGTCGCCCACCTTGGTGCAGACTGTATTTATGGAATTTTTCTTCATAAAGCCGTGGAAACCGCGATTGCTCATTACGGTAACAACCGCCGTATCATTTTTCAGGGTGCCTGTTTCCTTCATATATTTTGAGAGGATTGCAATAAGCTTATCCCCGTCCACAAGCCTGCCCTTTTCGTCCACAGCAAGGCATCTGTCAGCGTCCCCGTCGAACGCTACGCCGAAATCGCAGCTACGCTCCGCAACAACCCTCTGCAAGTTTTCAATGTGGGTTGAGCCGCATTTGTCGTTGATATTGCAGCCGTCGGGCTTGTCGCTTATCATAATTACATCAACCCCAAGCTTTGTGAAAAGAGCCTCCGCAGTTGCGCTGGCGCTGCCGTTTGCACAGTCGATTGCCACCATAAGACCGTTTAAGTTACCCTCGATGGTGCTTTCAAGATGCTCGTTGTACTGGCTTACTGCGCCGTACATTGTTCTTATTCTGCCTATTTCAGTACCGCTTTTAAGCTG
>CAMDZU010000134.1 GCA_945910715.1 uncultured Clostridia bacterium | reverse complement strand
TGGACAGCGTTGAAAGAGAGCTTAACACTCCCTACGGCGCAATGGTTATGTATCCGCCTTACAAAGATCACGGCTTTGACGGCGCTCTTATGATGTGCTTCAACGCCTGCACAAAGGAAAACGCAGGTATCTTCTCGCAGCCGCAGGGCTGGCTCATTCTTGCGGAATCCCTCCTCGGTCACGGCGACAGAGCGTACAAGTACTGGAAGGAAGCCGCTCCTGCAACCTACAACAACAGCGCTGAGGGCAGAGTGCTTGAGCCATACGTTTACGGTCAGTTCGTTGAGGGCAAGGACAGCCCATTTGCAGGCCGTGCACACGTTCACTGGCTCACAGGTACAGCTTCAACCGTTATGGTTGGTACAACAGAGGGTATCCTCGGTCTTAAGCCCGAAACAAAGGGTATCGTAATCGACCCGTCTATTCCGTCAGAATGGAAGGAATACACCTTTACAAAGGTATTCAGAGGCAAGACTCTCAACGTTACAGTCAAGAATCCCAACGGCTCACAGCACGGCGTTAAGGCTGTTACAGTAAACGGCGAAAAGATTGAGGGCAAGCTTATTCTTGCAGAAATCCTCAAGGACGTAAACGAAATCGTTGTTGAGCTTTGATTTAAGGCATAACAAAAGTCAATAATAAATCCAGCGGTGCAAAACGTTGGCTGATGATTTTGTCCGCAGGGCTTACTCTGCGGACAATTTTTATGAGAGGTGAAACATTATGAGTTTTCTTGACCCGAAAATCGGTGAAAACACCAAAAGCATAAAACGTGAGCTTATTTTCGCAGACGGCGCAATAATAATTTTAGGTCTGCTTATGGTAATCTATCCTGCAAAGGCAAGCGAGTTTATCTGCTGGGCGCTGGGCATTGTTCTCTGTGTATGGGGCATTATCAGAATTATCCACTACTTTGCTTCTCCCGTACACGAAATTTTCGGCTCCTTTGCCCTTGTACAGGGCGCAGCCTTTATCGGCTTCGGCGTATATTTCCTTGCAAACCCCGTTCTTATCGCAAGCCTTATTTCCGTTTGCCTTGGAATAATTCTTATTATAAGCGGCATTTTAAAGCTACAGTACACCTTTGATTTTATGCGGCTGAAAACAAAATTCTGGCTTGTGGAGCTTGTAAGCTCACTGCTTGTTCTTGGGCTGGGCGTGCTTACGCTGGTAAATCCTTTCGGTGCTGCCGAGGCTCTTATGCTGTTTATAGGAATTGCCTTCCTTGTAAACGGCGTGTGGGATTTGTTCTCGATTATTTACCTTTCTGTTGTGGTTAAAAAGGTAATGAACAGAGCAAAGGATAACTTGGATAAAGCAATGCTTGAAGCAAGTGCGATTGATGTTGATTATAAGGATGTTAAGTGAATTAAAAAAGCAAGCTCTCTGCTTAAAAGGCAGGGAGCTTGCTTTATTCGGATGTTATGCTTCTTCCCATCTCGGAGCGTGCTGTCCTGTCGGAGAAGATTTGCAAGGACCTGATATATGCGGAGTAATGTTGGGCTTTACACCGGGCTTGCTGCTGCTTGCAGTAGAATTGCCGGGTTTTCCGCACCACTGGCAAAATGCTCTCCAGCGATATGTTGGCATAAAATTTCCCTCCTTTGTTAAATTTCAGTTTGGCAGAATTTTCTACCTAACGTATCTTTATTATAATCATATATGATTATTTTGTCAATATATTTTTTCAATTTTATTGTATTTCTGGCACTTTATTAGTCTTTTAAGATTAAATTCAGGAATTTATTTAGCTTTATATGATACTATAAATATAAAGAGGTGTCATATATGGCTTATTTTAAAAGAATACGGGATTTGCGTGAAGATAACGACCTTACACAGAAATCGGTTGCTGATTATCTCGGGACAACAACCCAATATTACGGAAGATACGAGCAGGGACAGATAGAAATCCCTTTTGAGCGGGCAATAAAGCTTGCAGAATTTTACAACGTGAGCCTTGATTATCTTGCAGGCAGGACGGATAACAAGGGTGGAATATTTGCAGACGATTTGCAGAAAAACCTTAAGCAATGTGAAGAAAAGCTCAGCCGATATACAGCTGAGCTTAACAAAAATATGTCCTTTGTTTCAAAATACGAAAAACTGTCCGACGCTTCGAAGCTGATAATTCTCAATCTGCTTGACGAGCTGATAAAATAACACACAGCCGAGCCTCCCTATTTATCAGGGAGGCTCGGTTTTTATTCAATAATTCTTCCGTCCAGCGAAACGGTCACCACATTCCACGGAATAAACTTTCCGCTGTTCTGTATTGCCTTTTTCGCCATCATTTCAATTCCGCCGCAGCAAGGCACTTCCATTCTCACCACGGTAACGCTTTTTATGTCGTTCCTGCTGATTATTTCGGTAAGCTTTTCGCTGTAATCGGTGCTGTCAAGCTTGGGGCAGCCTATAAGGCACACCTTGTTTCTGATAAAATCATTGTGGAAATTGCCGTAGGCATAAGCGGAGCAGTCAGCCGCAATAAGCAGGTTTGCCCCGTCAAAATAAGGCGCATTAACCGCCGCAAGCTTTATCTGCACAGGCCATGTCCTTAACTGCGAGGATACATTGCAGGCGGTTTCCGCAGGCTTTTCCTCACGGTCAAGCGCCATTGCCCGTCCCCCGGGACAGCCGCATTCGCTCTTGTGCTCCCTTGCTTTTTTTGCCGCAAGGACAGCCTCCTCGTTATAGGCAAGGGCTTCCCTTTCCACAAAGGTTATTGCGTTTGTGGGACAAGCGGGCAGGCAGTCCCCCAATCCGTCGCAGTAATCGTCACGGAGCAGCCTTGCCTTACCGTTTACCATACCTATTGCGCCCTCGTGACAAGCCCTTGCGCAAGCGCCGCAGCCGTTGCATTTTTCTTCGTTTATCTCGATGATTTTTCTTTTCATAATTATATCCTTTCTGCTTGTTTATTGACTTTGCAAGCCGATTATAATATAATTAACGAAAAAAGTATGTTGTTTTTACAACGAAAGAGGAAAAATGAATTACCAATTGCTGAAAAAATCCCGTTTGTTCGGGGACATTGACGAGAATGAGCTTGGCAGACTGCTTGGCTGCCTTGAATATGCGGAAAAGGACTTTGAAAAGGACGAAATAATTTTCCGTGCAGGAGAAAAATTAAGCAGAATAGGCGTTGTTTTAAAGGGCAGCGTGAATATTGAAAGCTACGATTTTCTCGGAGAGAAAAGCATTTTCGCCCATTTATGGGAGGGTGATATTTTCGGGGAGGCATACGCTCTTGCAGGAAACGAGCCGCTTACGGTAAATGCGGCGGCGGCCGAAAGCTGCACCGTTTTGCTGCTTAACGCCGGGAAAATTCTCAAAGCCTGTCCTGCCGCCTGCCCCTGTCACAGTCTGATTATCAGACGGCTGCTTATTGAAACCGCAGAGAAAAATCTGCGCCTTTCGGAGAAAATAACCCACACTTCCCCCAAAACTATCCGTGCAAGGCTCATTTCCTACCTGTCCGCACAGGCGGCAAAGCAAGGGAAAACCAGCTTTCTGATTCCCTTTAACCGTCAGCAGCTTGCGGATTATCTTTCCGCAGACCGAAGCGCCTTGTCTGCAGAGCTTGGCAAAATGCGTGACGAGGGGATTATTGACTTTCACAAAAACAGCTTCACTCTGAAAACCTAAACAATCATATCGTGCAGCATAGCAAGTATCTTTTTTTCCCGTCTTGACACCTGCACCTGGGTCATACCTATTATTTTTCCCACCTCGCTCTGGGTTTTGCCGCCCCAGTATCTCAGCATAATAAGCTGCCTGTCCTTTGGCTCAAGGGCGGAAAGGCACTGTTTAAGGGCAATGGATTCGGTAAGCTTAGCCTGCTCGGGCTCAACGGGCAGGTCGTACTCTCCCCCGTCCCCCTCGCTTTCCGTAAGGGAAACGGGCGGCAGACTTACCGCCAGCGCCTCGCTGACCTCGGCGGTGGAAATGCCGAATTTCTCCGCTAAATCGGACAATCTCGGCTCCCTGCCCTCCTTTATCAGCTGCTCCTGATAGCGTGTTACCTTGAGGGAAAGCTCCTTTAAGGAGCGTGACACCTTTACAGCTCCGCCGTCACGGAAAAGCCGCCGTATTTCCCCAAGAATAACGGGTACAGCGTAGGTTGAAAAGCAAAGCCCTCTGCTTTCGTCAAAGCCCTTTGCCGCCTTGACAAGCCCCACGCAGCCTGCGGAATACAGCTCCTCGTACTCAATGCCCCTTCCTCTGAAACGGTTGGCAAGGGAATGAACAAGGCCTAAATTGCTTTCAACAAAATTATCGTCAAGCTTATTCATTTCGTGTTTTAAGGCGCTTTGTCATAATTACGGAGGTGCCCTTTCCAAGCTGACTTGTCACCTTCAGCTTGTCCATAAAGCTCTCCATTACCGCAAAGCCAAGACCTGCCCTTTCCCCCTCCGCACAGGTTGTAAAGAGAGGCTCCATTGCCTGCTTAACGTCCGCAATGCCCACTCCTCTGTCCCTTATTTTTATGTAGATTGTGTTGTCGGGGAGGATTTTCGCCGTCATTTCCACCATGCCTATTGTGTCCTTATAGCCGTGTACAATGCAGTTTGTCACCGCCTCGGACACCGCCGCCTTTATATCCCCTATTTCCTCCACGGTAGGGTCAAGCTGTGCGGCAAATGCCGAAATGCATACTCTTGCGAAGCCTTCATTCTGTGATTTGCTGGGGAATGAAAGCTTCATTGTGTTTTTTACGTCCATTTTCCTTTTCCTTTCAGCTGATAACTAAGTTGTACAGACCTGCAAGCCTGATTATTTTTCCAATGTATTCGTTGGGATTTTTCAGCAGGATTTTGCCGCCGAAGGTGTTAAGCACCCGTATTCTGCCTAAAATAAGCCCTATTCCCGAGCTGTCCATCAAGCTTACCTCCGAA
>CAMDZU010000133.1 GCA_945910715.1 uncultured Clostridia bacterium | reverse complement strand
ATGTTTTTTCTGATTTTACTTAATCTAATCAAGTGCTTGATGTTCAAACAAGTACGAAATCTAAACCCACACCCCCACCAACATAATAACCAGCCTAAGAATTCAACCACCTTCCACGTCACACCAACGTTTTTAATGAGAGTAGTACACGGACTGCGCCTTTCACAAGCGCAATCCTTCTTAGAAAAGTGCCGACAAGCACTACACCCCTTGAAACTCGCTTGCGAGTTTCACAAAGCCCCTCGCGGCGCGTGAGCGAGTGCATTTCTTTCCCCTTTTCTTTGTGCAGGCAAAGAAAAGGGCGAGGGGTTACATCAACCTTATAATCAGATACAACATTATCAAGGGGGCGAGTAGCCCCCTCTCAACCAACCTAAAAACCATAAACAAACACAAAACTGGGAAAAGGGGGCGAGGAGCCCCCTTTCAACCAACTAACAAATACAAACAAACACAAAACGGGGTCAAAGGGGGCAATCAGCCCCCTTATTACCAATTTTTCCGATAATCAGTCAACTTTGATTGTGCATACGTCGTAGCCGAAATACTTGTCGGAAAGCTCTGCAAAGAAGCCGTCCTTAACCATTTCCTTAAGGGTGTTTTCAACCTTGTCACGAAGCTCCGTGTTGCCCTTTAAGAAGCCTACGCCGTACTGCTCCGCAACGATTGGCTTTTCCAGAATTACGAACCGGTCTTCCTTGCCCTTGATCTGATACTTTGCAACGCCGATGTCCATTGCAACAGCGTCAACTGCTCCCGATTCAAGGTCCATAAAGGCTGTGTTGTACTGTGCACAGGTGAGCAGCTCCTTGAAGCTTGCCTTAAGGTCTGCAAATTCTTCGCTGTTCAGCGCATTGAGAGCGGCGGAGTCAGCCTGTGCGGTTACGATTTTGCCTGCAAGCTGTTCTGCTGTTGTAATTCCGTCGGCGGAGCGCACAACGAATACCTGGCTGTTGTCCATATAAGGAACTGTCCATGTGTAGTCGTCCTCACGGCCGTTGATTGTAAAGCCGTTCCAGATGCAGCTGATTGAGCCTGATGAAAGTTCAAGGTCCTTGCTGTCCCAGTCGATTGGCTGGAGCTTTACTTCCATGCCCATTCTCTTTGCACATTCGGTAGCCATTTCAATGTCAAAGCCTGTGTAGCTGCCGTCCTCCGCAACATATCCGTATGGGGGGAAATCCTGGTCGAAGCCTACTGTAAAAACGTTTGCCTTCTGTTCGCCGCAGGCGGTAAGCATACCTGTCAGCATTGCTCCTGCAAGAGCAGCCGCTAAAATCTTTTTAAGTTTCATTTTGATTATCCTTTCTTTTTCCTTTTGCCTTTTCATATAGCTCAATGTTATCACAGTAATCGAATAAAGTCAAGTTTTTTTTGAAAGGAATACATTTTTTCCCGAATTTTGTCGATTGAAAATACGGCAAATAGCTTCATTTGGGTTGAAATTTCCTTTTTGGGGGTATATAATATTACTAATAAGTGTTATTTTTTGGAGAAGGAATTTTTATGGACAAGCTCAGAGAAATTGACGAAAACACCCTTGCCATGCTGAAAGGCATTGCCGAAATGTTCGGCGGCGCAGTGCTTTATGAAATAAGCGGCGAAAGCTATATTCCTTTAACTGTCTGCGGAAAGGTTCACGGCTGCGGCAGGGACGGACGTTTTTCCGAAAAGGACTGCGAAAGCCTTGTTGAAGCCTCCACAATGGGCTGCCGTGTGGCGTACCTTACGGACAGCGAAGCAATGCTGAAAATATCCGCTCTTGACATAAAGGACAGGTCTGTTTTTCTCGGAGTGCCCATTGACGAAAAGCCCCATTCCTCCGAGCTTAACGAGAACATTGTTCTGAAAGGCAGACTGGAAATCGCCCTTAGAAATACATACGACCTTGTATATGAAATAAACCCTGTTGACAACAGCTCCTACCGCCTTAAAAACAGCAGCGACGGCATTATCATTAGCAAGGTTGACACCTGCTTTTCGAAATGCGTTTCAGACGGGGCGGAAAACCTTGTTCATAAGGATTACAAGCAGCTATACCTTGACATAATGAACGACCGTTATTTCAAAAAGCACATAAAATCCGCCGAGGACAGCATTTACTTTGAAATTCCACGGAAATTCGGCGGCGACAAATACTGCTGGTTTTCCTATCTGATAAAGAAAACGGGTTGGGCGGAGAATTCCTACTTAATGTTCATCAAAAACATTGACAAGGAGAAAAACGCTACTGTCCGCTATCAGCAGCTTAACGAAATCTGCAAATTCGTGGTTGAACAGACCTACCGTGACGTTTACGTCGTTGACCTTGAATCGGGATTATACCTGCGCTACTGCACCAACGGAAAAACCGTTTCCAACCTTGAGGAAAGCCGCAGCTACGACAAGGCCATTGCAAATCTGGAAAAGTACGTTTATCCCGAGGACATTGACCTCTGGCACAGTAGCGTTGAGCGCAGAGCCATTGCGGAAAATCTCCTGCACGAGCAGGAAACTTCTGTCTGCATACGCTTTAAAGTGGATATGAAATCCTACTGGAGAGAGCTTAGCTGCCGCTATCTCGATAAGGAAAAGGGACTTGTGCTGTGTATGGTAAAAGATATTACCGACAGAGTCCTTGCAGACAGAGAGGCGGAGGCAAGGCTTCGTGACGCACTTCACCGTGCAAAAACCGCCAGCAAGGCAAAGAGCGACTTTATGTACCACATTTCCCACGATATAAGGACGCCTATGGAGGCAATTGTGGGAATGGCCGACCTTACCCTTATGCACGCAGAAAACCCCTCCATGGTTAAGGACGGACTTAACGAAATCAACGGCTTTATGCGCTATCTCCTTTCGCAGGTTGACAATATAATCGAGTTTTCCCGAGCGGAAAGCGGCAAATTCAGCCTTGACCCCAAAGCCTTCAACCTCCGTGAGCTTTGCGGCGATATAAGCTCCATTGTGAGATTACAGGCTGCATACAATGGCACGAGATATACTGAGAGTATATCTGAAAACATTCACCAATACTACATCGGGGACAGTATGCGCATAAGGCAGATACTGATGAATCTTTTTTCAAACTCCCTTAAATACACCTCAAAGGGCGGCAATATTAACCTGAGGGTAAGCGAGGCTCAGGGCGAAAATGGCACAGAGGTCTATTTTTCCGTGGTTGATACGGGAATGGGAATGGAGCCCGAGGTTGTGGAGCGTATGCTTAAGCCCTTTGAAAAGGACGGCGACAGAGAGGACTGCGGACTTGGTCTTTCGGTGGTGAGCAGCCTTGTGAAGCTTATGAACGGCACTCTTGAAATTCACAGCCTCCCCGATATGGGAACGGCAGTGGATATAAGACTTCCCCTTGAATTTGCAGCAGCGGAGGAAACGGCGGACGCTGTCCCGCAGGAAAGCGGAAACATTCCCTTTAGGGGCAAGCGTATTCTTCTTGTGGAGGACAACGACGTAAACCGTGAAATCGTGTCGGTAATGCTGCGCATAAGGGGCTTCCGTGTGGATACCGCCATAAACGGCGAAGGGGCGGTAAAGCGTTTCCTGCAGAACGAAGCAGGCTATTATTCGGTCATACTTATGGATATACGGATGCCTGTTATGGACGGACTTGAGGCGGCAAGGCAAATCCGCTCCTCCGACCGTCCCGACGCAAAAACACAGCCCATAATCGCCCTTACCGCCAACGCCTTTGACGAGGACATTGAAGCAAGCAGGGCGGCAGGAATGAACGGGCATATCACAAAGCCAATGCAGCCAGACGAGCTGCTTAAAGAGCTGAAAAATATAATCAGCGAGGGCTGACGGGCGGAGCTTATGGCAGTACGTCTGCAATTCAGCCGCAGCGAAAAGTTCAACGCTCCCTATGCGTACCTTTATACGCACAGGGAGCGTTTCCTTATGTGCTATTCTTCCTTAATCAGTTTCTCAAAAAAAGAACAAGTAAGGACAACAGGAAAATCCCCATACTCGCTGAGAGTACGGGGATTTTACTTTTTTGCCGCCGTAAAAAGAAATAATTCCTGCCTTTATCCGGCAGGAATTAGTCCTTTTGTGTTCTCCCTTTATCCGTAACGCTTACGGATAACAATATAATCTGTTTGCCAAGAGCAATTCACCCTTACTCTTCGGCTTACTCGTAATCACCTTTAAGCAGTACTCGTTTTTGGGTGATTTTTGCCGCCCGAATACTACTTATACAGTATAAGTCTTTTTCGGGAATTTGTCATCACCCTTTTGGGTGTGTTTTTATTATATCAGCTTCATTTCTTTTGCAAGCATTACCGCCTCGGTTTTATTTTTTGCGCCCAGTCTGCGGTAAAGATCCTTTATCCTTGAGCGGAGGGTTTCGAAGTTCATATTGAGGGCTTCGGCGGTTTTCTGTACGGAAAGCCCCTCCGCAAGGCAGGCAAGAATCCTTGAGTCAATAGGGGAAACGTCGCAGACCCTGATTTTGTTTGTCTTGAGGTAAAGAGGGAAACTCCTTGCGGCTCTGCCTGTTTCCTGCATTATCCTTTCAAGCCACTTTTTGTCCATATTGCCGTTTTTTGCGCAAAGCTCCTCACATTCCTTTAAAAGAGGAAAAACCGCCGCTCCCTCCTTTGCGACAATGGGGATAAAGCCGTAGCTGCAGATTGTTTCAAGAGCGGAAACAAATTCCTCCTTCCATGGCTCGCCCCTGCGGAAACGGACTATGGCGGTAAGCACAGCAAGCTCCATAGAGATATACTTGCGGTCGCATTTTTCCGCATAATAGCGCATTGCTTCAATAAGGAAATAAGCGTTTTCCGGCCTGTCCTCCGCAATATAGCAGCGTATTTTCGTAAGATATCTGTACCGCTCCAGCGCAACAAAGACGTCGTTTTCGTCGGGGGCGGTTTTCATCCATTCCCTTGCTGTTTCCGTATCTC
>CAMDZU010000132.1 GCA_945910715.1 uncultured Clostridia bacterium | reverse complement strand
GTCCTCGTTGGCAAGCTTGAAATCAACCTCGTCCGCAAGAGCCTTTACCTGAGTTGAGCTTGTACCTGTTGCCAAAATAAAATAGTTTGCCAGAATTGTAAGGTCGCCGACCTTGATAACCTTAATGTCGGTTGCTTTCTTATCATTCAGTACATTTACAACTTTCTTTACGATTTCGATATCTGTCATGTATTTTTCCTTTCAGATTATTTTCTGTATTTCCAGTAGAAATTATAGCAGTCCATGGAGCAAAGGGGGATTTTGCCGCCCTTGCCGATTGTGTTGGGGATAGACCACTTCATTGCCTCGAACATTCCGTTGTCAAGGTCCTCCATGGTATATCTGCGGAACTTTTCCCCCTCGGGATAATCCCTTTCCATTGAAACAAGGTCGCCGAGGTACCCGATTTTTTCAAGCTTTGACATATTGGCTCTGCCAACGGTATGATAGCGGATTGCATTTAATATATCCTCGTCCTCTATTTTCAGCTCCGTTTTGCAGAAATATGCGCCTGCAATTCCGTGCCACAGCTTTTGTGTGTCCAGCTCAACGGGGTCAACGTTCATATCCGAAGCCAGCACCTCCTGCTTCATAAGCTCGGGGTCGATTTCCTTATGAATATCGTGAAGAACTCCTGCCGTATAAGCCTTAACGCTGTCCTCGCCGTGAATTGTGGCAAGCTTGAAGCACATATCCGCAACGTTCATTGAGTGGGTAAAACGCTTTTTGCCCATCAGAGATTTTGCAAGCTCTATATACTGTTTAATCCGGTCTGTCATAGGTACAGCCCCTTTTCCTTGATATATTCGGCAACGGCTTGGGGAATAAGTCCCTCGGTGCTTTCACCCCTTGAAAGTCTTTCCCTCACTTCCGTTGAGGAAGCCTCCACAACGGGTAAATTAAGCACCTTGACTCGTCCCAGCTCGTTTGCAAATTCCATTAAGTCAATGTATTCCGAATTTTCCCTTGCGGCGGCAACCACGGTACATTCCTTTAAAATGGATTCGTATCTGTACCACTTTTTAAAGTAGAAAAGCATATCTCCGCCAATAAGCAGATAGAACATTGTATCCTTTGGGTAAATCTCTTTCAGCGCACGGAGGGTAAGGATAGTGTAGTTTTTGCCGCCTAATTTTTTTTCAAAGTCGCTTATTTCAAAGCGCTTGTCGTCCGCAAAGGCAAGCCTGCACATTTCCATTCTGTCCTCAAAGGGAGTTGCCGCAGTTTCACGGTGGGGCGAATTTGCGGTAGGCATAACAAGCACCTTGTCCAGCTTCCGCAGATCCGCTGCTCCCTTTGCCATATTGATATGTCCGCAGTGAACGGGGTTGAATGAACCGCCGAAAATTCCAACCTTAATCATCTAATTCAATAACTCTTTTCTTGGGATTTGGGTTTCTTCTGTAAAGCACGAACTTCTGACCGATAATCTGTACGCTTTCGGAATTTGTCTTTTCCGTAAGCTCTGCGGCAGCCTCTCTTGCATTCAGCTCGCAGGTTTCAAGAACCTTTCCCTTGAACATTTCACGCTTTTCAAGGGCCTCGTCCGCCTGCCTTATTACGTTTTCGTCAATTCCGCCCTTGCCGATAATGAGTATGGTTTCCATTGTGTTGGCAATACTGCGGAGCTTTGCTCTCTGTTTACTGTTAAGCATAGAATATTTCCTTTATATAATGTTTTTAAGTACCTCGATAAGCTGATTAAGCGCATTTGCACGGTGGCTTATCTTGTTTTTCTCCTTTTCGGAAAGCTCCGCAACGCTTCTGCCGTCGGGGAGCATAAATATTGGGTCGTAGCCGAAGCCGTTTTCGCCGACAGGCTCTTCGCCGATATAGCCGTCAAGAGTGCCTGTAAAGCAGTATTCGGTTTCATCGTCCAGAATGAAATATACGGCGCAGACAAAGCGGCACTTGCGGAGCGGCTCTGCAACGCCCTCCATTTCACTGAGCACCTTTGCGCAGCGGTCTGCGTCGGAAGCGCCCTCTCCTGCATACCGTGCGGAATAAACGCCCGGAGCGCCGTCAAGAAATTCAACCTCAAGTCCACTGTCGTCCGCAATTACGGGAGTATGGGTAAGGTCGTAAATTGCCTTTGCCTTTATATGAGCGTTTTCCTCAAAGGTTTCTCCGTCTTCCTCGATTTCGATTTTTATTCCCTCGTCCTTAAGCGACACTGCCTCATAGCCGTATGGCGCAAGCAGTGTCTTGAATTCTCGGACCTTACCTTCGTTATTTGTGGCAATTATAATCTTCATTTTCTTATTTATTCCTCTGTCTTTTCTTCATCATTGCTTTCAAACAGGGCGTTCACATAATCCTCGGGTATAAATGGCTGGAGGTCGTCTATTTTTTCGCCGACGCCAACCAGCTTTACGGGAATGCCCAGTTCGTCCTTTATAGGTATTATTATACCACCTTTTGCAGTTCCGTCAAGCTTTGTAAGCACAATACCCGAAATTTCCGCAGCCTCCTTGAAAAGCTTTGCCTGATTTACGGCGTTCTGACCTGTTGTTGCGTCAAGAACAAGGAGTATTTCGGGCTTGGTTTCGGGGAGCTGCTGGGATATAATGCGTGAAATCTTTTTCAGCTCGTCCATAAGGTTTTTCTTGTTGTGAAGCCGTCCTGCTGTGTCTATGATAAGAACGTCCGTTCCTCTTGCGGCGGCTGCCCTGCAGGCGTCAAAAACAACGGCGGCAGGGTCGCTACCCTCGGTATGCTTGATTATGTCAACTCCCGCTCTGTCCGTCCATACGTTAAGCTGTTCGATTGCGGCGGCTCTGAAGGTATCTGCGGCGGCAACAAGCACCTTTTTGCCCTCGTTTTTCAGGTTGGCGGAAAGCTTGCCTATGGTGGTTGTCTTTCCTGCGCCGTTTACGCCGATAACCATTATTACCGAAGGCTTTGAGCTTAAATCAAGCTCGTTGTCCCCCGTAAGCATTTCCGCAATGATATTCTTTAGCAGACCCTTTACCTGATTTGCGTCGGTAGTGCCTGTGCGTTTAACCTCCCCACGGAGCTTTTCACATATATTTGCGCTTGTTATTGCGCCTATGTCGGACAGTATAAGAGTTTCCTCCAGCTCGTCGAAGAAATCCTCGTCAATTTTGGTAAAGCTGTTTATAAGCTGTTCAACCTTGCCTACAAAGCTTTCCTTGGTTTTTTTAAGTCCCTCTTTAAGTTTGCTGAAAAAGCCCATATAGTTTCCTTTCTCGGTTTATATTGAAAATGCGTTTTTAGTTAAGCTCCACGTCAAGGTCGTCTATAATCTCCTGCTTGAGCAGTCTTGAAACGCCCTTTTCCTGCATAAACACGCCGTATAGCACGTCGCAGCCCTCGATTGTTCCACGTCTGTGAGTGATTATCATAAGCTGTGTATCAGCCGAAAAGCGCTTAAGGTATGTAACGTATTTCACTACGTTTATCTCGTCAAGAGCGGCGTCAACCTCGTCAAGCATACAGAAGGGCGTAGGTCTGTGGAGCAGGATTGCAAAGTAGATTGTGATTGCAACCATTGTCTGCTCGCCGCCCGAAAGGGAAATAAGGTTTTTGACAAGCTTTCCAGGAGGCGCCGCAAAAATCTCAATTCCCGAATTAAGCACGTCCTCGGGGTCGGTAAGTTCAAGATGAGCGCTGCCGCCGCCGAAAACCTCCTTGAAAATGCGGGAGAAATGGCTGTTTATTTCGTTGAAGCTGTCGGTGAAGCGTGTTTTTATCTCGCTTGTAAGATTTACAATAAGCTTTTCAAGGTCACGCTTTGACTTTTCCACGTCACCAAGCTGCTCGGAAAGCTGCTTGTAACGTTCGCTTACCTCAGCAAACTCGTCGATTGAAGCGTAGTTTATGCTACCAAGAGCAACTAACTTTCTGTGTACCTCCTGCAGATCCGCTCTTGCCTTGCCGATATTTTCAACCGGCTTTGCAAGCTCTCTCGCCTCCGAGGGAGCAAGGGTGTATTTGTCCCAGAGCTGACTTTTCAGCTTTTCGCTGTCACGGAGGCAGGTTGCCTTTCTTTCCTCCGCAACTGCCAGTGCGCTTGCAAACTTCTGCCTGTCCTCGTTCTTTTCACGGATCTCACGGTTGATTTCACCGCTTCGCTTTTCAAGCTCGTTCTGCTTTTCGATAACTGCGGCGATTTCGCTTCTGTTCGCTTCAAAGGAGCCTGAAATTTCCTCTATGCGCTTTTTCTTATGCTCGATTCCGATTTTTATCTGCGCCGATTTTTCGTTTAACTGTTCAATCTCGTTTTTCAGCGAAACAGAGCCGCTGTTAAGGCTTTGCCTGTTAAGCTCCACCGTCCTTATCTGCTCGTTCAGATTTTCAATATCCTTTTCGGCAGTGAGAACGGAAATGTTAAGCTGTGAGATTTTCTCGCTTATCTGCGCCTTTATCTCGTTTGCCTGCTTAAGAGCCTCCCCTGCGTCCGCAAGGAGCTTGTCGTTAGCGGCAATTTCCGCTTCCGCTTCTGCAATTTCGGCGGCGAATTTGTCAATAACCGCCTGCTGCTTTGCAATGTTCACCTTGTGGCGGTCGATAACGGCCTCTGCGTTTTCCTGCTGCTCCTCGCATTGTGCGATAAGGCTTTTTACGCCTGCAATTTCGGTGGTAAGGCGGATTTCCTCCTTGCCCACAGCCTGCAGCTGCTCCTTGCAGCCCTCGATTTCAATGGACATTTTGTTTACTTCCGCCTGAAGCTGCTGGTAAATGCCCTTTGAAAGCTCCATTTTGTCTGATAGACCGCTGATTTCCTCCGCCATTGACTGGATTTCCTGCTTACGGGTGATAATGCCTGCGTTTTTGTTGAGAGAGCCGCCCGTAAAGGAGCCGCCTGCGTTTACCACCTGTCCGTCAAGGGTGACGATTCTGAAACGGTAGCCGTATTTTTTCGCAATAAAGGTTGCGGTGTCAATATCGTCCACAATGG
>CAMDZU010000131.1 GCA_945910715.1 uncultured Clostridia bacterium | reverse complement strand
GGCTGTATCGGCGAGGCTTTCCTCAATTTCTACTCAACGCTGGGTCTTACCAAAACCCAGGCAGGAGCCGTAACCTCAATAACGCTGGTGTTTATCAGCGCAGTGCTTACGGGCTTCGGAGTTTACGATAAAATAGCAAAGCACGGCGGCGCAGGCACACTTGTACCCATTACGGGCTTTGCAAACGCCGTGGTGTCCCCTGCCCTTGAATTTAAAACCGAGGGCTTTATTATGGGCACGGGAGCAAAAATATTCATAATCGCAGGACCTGTTATTGTTTACGGAATAACCGCTTCGGTGGTTTACGGACTTATTCTTGCTATATTTCATCTTGCGTAGGAGTTAAAAATGTCGGCTTATTTAAAAGAAGGTACAATTGAACTTACCACCTGCCCCAGCGTTTCCGCTTATGCGGCGGCTGTGGGCAAAATGGAGGGGGACGGCCCATTAAGGGACTGCTTTGACTATATTGCGGACGATGTGACAATGGGCGAGGTGAGCTGGGAAAAAAGCGAAAGCAAATTCCAGCAGTACGCCTTTAATACAGCCCTTACCAAGGGCGGCTTTGCGGAAAAGGACATAAGCTTTATTTTTGCGGGGGATTTGCTTAATCAATGCACAGGCTCCTCCTACAATCTCCGTGAAACCAATATTCCTGTGGTAGGGCTTTACGGCGCTTGCTCCACAATGGCGGAAAGCCTTGCTCTTGCTTCCGTTTTCATTGACAACAGCGTTGGACAGAATGTGGCGGCGCTTACCTCGTCACATTTCTGCTCCTCTGAAAGGCAGTTCAGATTTCCCCTGAATTACGGCGGACAGCGCACTCCGACTTCACAATGGACAGCTACCGCCAGCGGCTGTGCAATAGTTTCCCCCCATAACAAGCCGCCCTACGTCAAGGCGGTAACAATCGGCACAATTCAGGATATGGGCGTCAAGGACGCAAACAATATGGGGGCGGCAATGGCAGGAGCGGCTTATCAAACCATTTCAAAGCACCTTGCCAACACCAATACAAGCATTGATGATTACGATATGATATTGACGGGAGATTTGGGCAGAGTGGGCAGCGACCTGCTGACCGATTTGTTCAGCAGGGACAACGTAGATATTGCGAAAAAGCATCAGGACTGCGGACTTATGCTGTACGATATGGAAAAGCAGGACGTTCATGCAGGAGGCTCTGGCTGCGGCTGCAGCGCAAGCGTTCTCTGCGGATATATTCTGCAGGAAATTGCACAGGGAAAGCTGAAAAACGTGCTGTTCGCCGCAACGGGTGCTCTTCTCTCCCCCACCGTCGTTCAGCAGGGAGAAAGCATTCCCGGCATTTCCCACGCTGTCCATTTGTCGTACAATTAAGGAGAAATTATGGATATGTTTATGGAATATGTGTGGGCGTTTGTCATAGGCGGCGCACTGTGCCTTGTGGGACAGCTGCTCATCGACCTAACAAAGCTTACGCCTGCAAGAATACTTGTGCTTTATGTTGTGGCAGGAGTAATTCTGGGCGGAATAGGCGTTTATGAGCCGTTGGTTGAATTTGCGGGGGCGGGAGCCACAGTGCCGCTGACAGGCTTCGGCTACCTCCTTGCAAAGGGCGTAAGGATTGCCGTTGCGGAGGACGGACTTCTTGGTGCGTTTACGGGAGGCTTTGCCGCCTGTGCAGCAGGACTTACGGCGGCAATTGTGTTCGGACTTATTGTTGCGCTGTGCTTCAAAAGAGGAGATAAGCAAAGTTAAAACGGTTTGATTTCCAACCTGTTTGCACTTGCGGAAGCAGCGTATTCCCATATTCACTTTTGCTGACAAACACATAGACAAGAAAACGCTCCCTACAAGCGTACAAGGGTACGCACGGGGAGCGTTTGTTTACCGACAAACCCAATGATTTGCGGATTAACCTTATGTGTAATACTGCGCCTGCGCCGCAAACATTTCGGCGTAAATTCCGTCCTTTAGCCCTACAAGCCGGTCGTGAGTGCCGTATTCCTTGATAACTCCGTCGGAGAAAACTGCAATTTTATCGCAGAATTTGCAGGAGGAAAGCCTGTGAGAGATATAAACCGCCGTTTTTCCGCCGACAAGCTTATCAAACTGCCTGTAAATATCGTACTCTGCAACAGGGTCAAGGGCGGCTGTTGGCTCGTCGAGAATAACAATGGGAGCGTTTTTGTAAAGGGCTCTGGCAATGGCGATTTTCTGCTGCTCGCCGCCGCTCGGCTCAATTCCGTCCTCCTCAAACTGCTTGAACAGCACCGTATCTGCGCCCTTTTCGAGAGAGCTTGTTTTTTCCTCAAGACCAACCAGCTTTATAAGCTGCTCCACACGCTCTCTTGTGCCCTCGTTTTCCGCTTCATCCGCCGCAATATTTTCGAGAATGGAGAATGCGAACAGCTTGAAATCCTGAAAAACTACCGAGAAAATTTTTGCGTACTCCTCAAAATCGTATTCCTTTATATTTTTGCCGTCAAGGAGAATTTCGCCCTCGGTAACGTCGTAAAGCCTGCATAAAAGCTTGATAAAGGTGGTTTTTCCTGCGCCGTTAAGACCTACTACGGATAAATGCTCGCCGCTGTGGAGGGTAATTGAAACGCCCTTTAAAATGTAATTCTCGGTGTTTGGGTATTTGAAAAATACGTTGCGGAATTCAATGGTATGTTCACAGTCTTTCGGCTTTTCCGTACCCTGTGAAATATAGGGCGGATAGTTCATAAACAGGAGATATTCTCTTGCATAGGTGCAGCTTTTTACAATTTCCTGATAGCCGTAAATTATGTCCTGAAGCGCCATTGTGAACGTTCCTGCCGCTGAGGAAAACTTTGAGAAATCACCTAAGGTGATAATTCCGCTGAGCACCAGCCACGCAAGATAGAAATAGTTCACTCCGTCACGGATTGCGCCAACAACTACGTCAAGCTCGGAATTGGGCAATTGCTTTCTTGAAAGGGCTTTCCAGTGCTTTGTCATTGCGTTTGCCTGCTCGTTTCCCTTGTTAAGCATCATATTTTTCGCCTTGTACAGCCTTATATCCTTGCCGAAACGGAAATCCGAAAGCTCAAAAAGGGTGTAGCCAAAAATTCGGTTTATTTTGGAAAGTTCCTTGTAGCTTTCAATTTCAATCTTGTTATTTTTGTTGTTGAGGTAAGAGGTGATTACAAGCACAATAACCGCAATCAGCATCATAAAGGGCGCTCCGCTTATAAGCACGGCGCAGACTCCTGCAAGAGTGGTTATGCCCGTAATTATGCGCTGGAATTTCAGACAGATTCCATGTACGCCGCCCGAATACCACTGCATACCCTGTTTTGCCTTTTCCACCTGGTCCAGAGCGTCCTTGTTTTCCGTAAGAGGGAAATCCATTTCCATTGCACGCTTTGCAATTTCAATGTTGAAGTAGTTCTCAAAGCTGTCTGCGTACTTTTCCATACTTACATAGCATATGTTGCCAAGCAGATTGAGCAGCACGTTTCCTGCAACGGTTATTATCGTGTAAATGACGATATTGGTTATATTCAGCGTTGAAACCAGCTCGTCGATAATCATTGCAGGGAAGAAAATGTTGATAAAGGGAATCACGGTGTTTATAACAATGCTCAGCGCCATAAGCACAAAGTAGCCCGGCTTGTATTTTGCCGCAATGGGGAGGAAATATTTAAGGGTCTGCTTTACAATCTGAAAGCCTGTTTCCTTTTTGTTTTTCTTTTCAGCCATTTGCAACCGCCTCCTCCTGATAATACTGTGCCTGAACACGGAACATTTCCGCATAAGCGCCGCCTTTTTCCAGCAGCTCCTCGTGTGTTCCGCACTCCACCATTTCTCCTGCCCTGAACATTGCTATGCTGTCGCAGAAACGCGTGGAGGAAAGGCGGTGTGAAATGTAAACCGCCGATTTTTCGCCGATAAGCTTGTCGAAATCCTTATAAAGCTTGTATTCCGCCAGAGCGTCAAGAGCGGCGGTAGGCTCGTCCAGCACCACAACGGGAGCGTTCTTGTACAACGCTCTCGCAAGGGCAAGCTTCTGCTTTTCGCCGCCCGAAAGGTCAATGCCGTCGTCGTAGATAACCTTCAGCAGTTCGGTGTCAACTCCCTTTGGCAGCGCTTTCAGCTTTTCGTCCATTCCCGAAAGAATAAGGCAGCGTTCAGCCTTTTCCCTGTCGGTGCTTTCGGGAGCTTTCATTGAAACGTTTTCGCTTAGCGGAAAAGCAAAAACCTCAACGTTCTGGAAAACAGGAGAAAACAACTCGTAGTAATCATTGCGCCTGAATTTGCGTATATCTGTGCCGTTAAGCAGTATTCTGCCCTCGGTTACGTCGTAAAGCCGCAGCAGCAGCTTGATGAAGGTGGTTTTTCCTGCGCCGTTAAGACCTACTACAGCCAGTCTTTTTCCCGCTTCAAGAGTTAAATTAAGATTTTTCAGGGCGTAATTTTCCTGTCCGCTGTACTTAAAGGAAACATTTTCAAAGGTAAAAACATATCTGTCGCATTTGGGAATGTCAATGCAATTGCTTTCATCGTCCTCGGGGTATTCAACAAAGGTGCGGAAGTCGTTTACCTGCATTGAGTTGAAGCGTGTGTCCGCAAGGCTGTTGAGCAATTCGGCAAGCGTTGCGGAAAAGGTTCTGATTGAGCCTAAATAAAGGGTGAAATCGCCTATTGACATACCCTTTGTGATAACGCAGTAAATAAGCCATGCGTAGAGTATTCCCTCCTGCAAAAGGGAAATTCCGTTAGAGAAAAAGCAGTTTGCAATCCAGTAATTCTTGGATTTTACCATATAGCGGTGCTTTACGTCGCATATTTCCCCGTGCTTTTTGCTGAGCCAATTTTTTAGCCCGAAAAGCCTTATATCCTTCGCAAAGGCGAAGTTAGTGGAGGTATTTTCCATATAACTTGTTTTTCGCCAGTTAGACGCCATAGGGTCCCATACCTGCTTTTTG
>CAMDZU010000130.1 GCA_945910715.1 uncultured Clostridia bacterium | reverse complement strand
AATATGTAAGCTTTTCTGAAACAGCTTGCTTATTTCAACTAAAGTCAGTTCCATTTTTATTCCTTCCTCAATGACGGTTATGCTGCAAATATAATTTTACCACATATTTCTTATAAGGTCAATTCGGAAATTCAACAGATAATATTTTTTCTTATTATGCAAAGTGACAGTATAGGGAGGATTTAATGTAATTTTTAGGTGAAATTGCCTTGATTAAGGGGGATTTCCGAGAAAACCGCCCGTGAAAAAACACGGGCGAAGTATATGGCAAAATTGATTTTTTATTTCCTGTTCCGTCGAAAAACATGCCACCGGCATATTTTTCGAGAATAATGTTGCGATAATTATTCAGTTTTGGGGCGCTTTTTTTCGTGAAAAAAGCGCCCCAAACCCCTGCAAAAAATCGTTTTGGCATAGAGAGTTTCGACTTCTGCGGAAGTCGACTTAGGGCTTTGCCCTAAGAACCCACCACCTTTTGAAAAAGGTGGACGAAAACTTTATTTACTTTGGCAAAAGCTGTAACTGTTTCGCCCGCCAAAGGCAATACGCCTTTTCTCCTTAATCCCTACTTATTCATAGAAAGCAGATTGTCCCTTGCGTTTTCGATATGCCTTGCCGTAAGCTGCTCCGCAAGTTCACCGCTGCCCGAGCGTATGGCTTCAAGTATTGCCTTGTGCTCCGCAACGGACTTTTCCGCTCTGCCCTCCGCCTTAACGCTCATATCCCTCGCACGCTTTATATAGTTGTGAAAGCTTGAAAGCGTAGAGCGAAGCGGCTTGTTCCGTGAGCTTTCGTAAATTATCTTGTGAAAGTCCCCGTCAAGCTGCCATATCTGCTCAACGTCGTTTTTGGTAAGGTAAAACTCCTGCAAATCCACTATCTTTTCAAGGGCTTTCAGCTCGTCCTCGTTGATATTCTCGGCGGAAAGCCTTGAAGCAAGCCCCTCTATGCGTATTCTCACAGCGTAAATATCCTTTATATCCTTTTCGGATATTCCCACCACAACTGCACCCTTATTGGGTATATTCTCCACAAGTCCCTCAAGCTCAAGCTGCATAAGCGCCTCACGGACAGGCGTTCTGCTTACACCAAGCTCGTTTGACAGCTTTATTTCGTTAAGGCTTTCCCTGTCGGCGTATTCCCCCTCGAGGATTGCGTTTTCGAGAGCATTGAAAACTCTTTTGCGGAGCGACCCCGTGTTTTCCATCATCATTTCTTTTTGCCGTCTATTCTGTCAAGAACGTCCTTTCCGTAAAGGTGCATAAGGGCAACCAGCTCCTCGTCGCTGATTACGGTAATTCTTCCCTCTGCGTATTCACGGTCAACCCATTCCTTGATAAGCTCAACGCACTTATCCTTTTTGGTAACCGCCATATCGCCCTTTAAGCGGTAGTAGTTGTTTATCCACATAGCGATTCCCGCAAGACCCGACACATTGCTTACCGCCACCATTGCAGGACGGTTAAGTATCTTTTCCGTATCGAAAATGTTGTAGATTTCCTGGTCCTTAAGCAGTCCGTCTGCGTGTATTCCCGCTCTTGTAAGGTTGAAGTTTCTGCCCACAAAGGGGGTCATGGGGGACAGGTCGTAGCCTGTTTCGTTTACTATGTAGTCCGCAATGTCGGTTATTACCGTGGGATTCATACCGTCGAAGGTTCCTCGGAGTGAAGCGTACTCGAACACCATTGCCTCAAGAGGCACGTTGCCCGTTCTTTCGCCTATACCGAGCAGTGAGCAGTTTACCGCTCCTGCGCCGTAAAGCCAAGCGGTGGTTGCGTTGACGACGCCCTTGTAGAAGTCGTTATGGCCGTGCCATTCCAGCATTTCACTGGGCACTCCCGCATAATGCTGAAGTCCGTAAATAATGCCCGAAACGCTTCTCGGCAGGGCAACGCCGATATAAGGCACGCCGTAGCCCATTGTATCGCAGGCACGGATTTTTATGGGGATACCGCTTTCCTTTGACAGCTTCATAAGCTGGGTTGCAAAGGGCACAACAAAGCCGTAGAAATCCGCTCTTGTAATGTCCTCAAAGTGGCATCTGGGGCGCAGTCCTGCGTCGATTGCGTCCTTTACAATGCCAAGGTACTTGTCCAATGCCTGCCGTCTTGTAAGCCCCATTTTGTTGAAAATATGGTAGTCGGAGCAGCTTACAAGAATACCCGTTTCCTTAATGCCGATGTCACGGACAAGGGCGAAATCCTGCTTTGACGCACGAATCCAAGTGGTAATTTCGGGAAACTCATAGCCAAGCTCCATGCATCTTTCAAGAGCGTCCCTGTCCTTTTTTGAATAAACGAAAAACTCGGTCTGACGGATAATGCCCTTTTCGCCCCCAAGCTTGTGGAGCATTTTGTAAATTTCCACCATCTGCTCGGCGGTGTAGGGGGCTCTTGACTGCTGACCGTCACGGAAGCTTGTGTCGGTGATGAAAATGTCCTGAGGCATATTCATAGGCACACGGCGGTAGTTGTAGGCGATTTTCGGCACCTCGGAATAAGGGAACATTTCACGGAAAAGCTCGGGCTTTTCAACGTCGTGAAGCTCGTATTCGTAAGGGTCCTGTTCAAGAAGATTGTTTTTTGGACTAAGCTTGATATCCATTTTAATGACCTCTCGTGTATCTGTATTATTGTATACAATTATACACCACGAAAATTGTCGTGTCAATAGGATTTTGCAACTTTTTTTAATTTTTCTTGCAAAAATGCAAAAAAACGCAGATTTTACTTCATGCGCTGTTTCGCCGAAAAATCATCAGCTTTCAATCTGTACACATTTACTCCCTTGGTCATCTGCTCGGTAAAGACGAAGCTTTTGCCTGTCTGGTGCTGCATAAGCAGAGTCAGGGCGCTGATTTTGTCGGCTGTACCGTTGAGAAGCTCAATTCTGCCATTTCCCACTACCGAGCTGAAATTGTACCCGAAGCCGCAGGGAATTTCCGCCTCTGTAAGCTGATGGTCGCAGTCCAGCTCAAAGGCGACGCAGGGATTTTCCGCAAAGGCAGCCACCTTTCTCCCCTCGACGGCGGAATGGAGATAAAAGCACAGTTCTCCTTTTTCGCAAGTAAAGCCAAAGTTCATAGGCACAATGTAAAGCCCGTCCTTATCCTGCAGGGCAATTCTGATAATCTTGCATTTTTTGATTATTTCGATGATTTTTTCGGTGGACGTAATCTGCCTGTCGTTTCTTCTCATGGCTTCTCCTTAAAAAACGTAAGCTGATTTTCTTCATAATAGCCTTTGCGGTAGTATCTGATTATTTCGGACATTCTGTAAATCAGCCCGTACCTTTCACATTCCTCTGCAAAAACCTTTCTGAGCCTGTTGTAATGGGGGCTTGCGCAGTTGTAGCTGTCCCCGTAGCGGTAAATGTATTTTTCCTTTACTCCTGGGAAAAGCTTATCCAGCTTTTCGTAAAAATAGTCCCTCTGGTTCATTCGGAGGGTAACGCCGAAATCCCCGTAAAGCATTTTTGCACCCGTTTCGTAAACACGCTTTACAAGCAGCCTTATGTCCTCCTCCCTGTCCTCGATGAAAGGGAGAATGGGGGTCATAAGGGCGCAGCATTTAATGCCGCTCTGAGCAAGGCCTGAAAGAGCTTCAAGGCGCTGTGACGGGAGAGAGGCTCTCGGCTCGATTAGCCTTGCAAGGCTGTCGTGGGGAGTGGTGATTGTTATTTTCACAAGGACGGGGGAATGCTCCGAAATGGCGCGGAAAAGGTCAATGTCCCTTGTTACAAGGGCGCTTTTGGTTATGGTGGAAGCGCCGAAGAAGTACCTGTTGATGAGGGACAGCGCACCTCTTGTAACCTGCGCCTGCTTTTCAAATGGGTTGTAGGGGTCGGTCATTGCCCCCGAGGCAACAACTCCCGTTCTGCGCTTGCTTTTCAGCTCCCGTTCAAGAATTTCAAGGGCGTTTTCCTTAACCCGCACGGCGTCGAAATTCTTTATCCGGTAGCAGTCGGAGCGGCTGTCGCAGTAAATGCAGCCGTGAGAGCAGCCCTTGTAAAGATTCATATTGTAGTTAGCGCCGAACCAGCTGTTGTGTTCGGCATAGCCTGATAAAATGGTTTTGGCAGGGATAGTTTTCAGCATAGCAGTACCTTTTAAAATATACAGTATGGTTTCTTAGTGAGGGATTACCTTTTTTTCACAATATTCTCCCTTATATACCTGCAGGTCCTCTCCTCTCCCTCGTCACGGACCATAGTAAGCAGCTTTTCCAGCAGCTCCCGTGTATGCTCGTGCATAATGTAGTGAGCTTTCGACCTGTTGTAGTAGTCAAGCGGGTCTGCAGTAGTGTATTTGTCGCCGTTGTAGGTACGGCAGGCGGCAATCCTGTCGCATACCATTTCCGCAATGTATTTGTCAGGCATTTTCATTCCCGTCATCTGCCTGTCGCCGCTTGTGGAATAGTCAATCCAGTATTCCATGTGGTGCTTGTTTCTGCCCTTGTGGTGCAGCCACGCAAGGCTCAGGCCGTGAGCCTTTCTTTCGCCGTCGTTGGGGCTTCTTGTGCCCTGATAGTATTTCACTCCTCTCCAGAATTCCGTGGGGGAATATTTGGACATATCGTGGAGCAGACCTTGCCTGTAAAGTCCGCATTTGAAGCAGTATTTCATTACAAGGTGTTTATGGTGGTTTATTGTGCGAAGATGACCGAAAAAGTTCAGAATACCGCCTCCGTTCCGATAATTGCGTCAATAAAAGAGCGGTCAAGCCTTTTTAAGACTTGACCTTGTTGTTACTTATTCCTCATTTTCGGGTCAAGATAATCTCTCAGTCCGTCCCCGATAAAGTTTGCGCCGATTGCAACGCTGAAAATTGCAAGTCCCGGGAATGTGGAAATCCACCAGTAGTTGAAGTTCAGCACGCCCTCGCTTACCATTGCGCCCCATTCCGCCGTAGGCGGTGCAACGCCCAGTCCGAGGAAGGACAGTCCCGAGAACATCAGTATTGCGTTTCCAAGGTCAACGGTGCACATAACTATCATTGAGCCT
>CAMDZU010000129.1 GCA_945910715.1 uncultured Clostridia bacterium | reverse complement strand
TCCTCGCCGATTACCTCAATATCCGACCAGCATATCACAAAATCCTCTTCCCTTCCCAGCAGCCCGAACAGCTTTGGCTTGCCGAAAACAATGAGCTTGCAGATTTTTGCGGTGCAGGTTTCAAACTCAATATCATCTACAAAACCGATTTTGCAGCCTGTTTTAATGCTGATTATTTCCTTGCACCTTAAATCGTCAAAACGACATACCATAGTATCACCCTTTCAGCGTTTTATACTATAATATGTCGTTTTTTCCATATAAGAACTTACTGTATCGTCGGGTCTGCGTCGGGATTGTTATGTCTGAAATTCAGATAGCTTTCAAGGATAATCGCCGCCGCAACTGCGTCAATGACCTCCTTGCGCTTTTTGCCCCGCTTGTTGACCTCGTTCATCATATTGTGAGCGGTAACGGTGGTTGAACGCTCGTCCCACATTACAACGGGAACCTCCACAAAATTCCGCAGAAGCTCCGCAAACAAACAGCACTTTTCGGAGCGTGGACCGTAGGAGCCGTTCATATTTATGGGATTGCCCACAACAATCAGTCCAACCTCGTATTCAACAGAAGCCGCCGCCACCTTTTCCACGCAGATATTGAAATTCTTTTCGTGGATAATTCCAAGCGGAGAAGCTAAGGTTTCCGTTCTGTCACAGCAGGCAAGTCCTGTATGGCTGTCGCCGTAATCTACTGCTAAAATCTTCATAAAACCTCTTAATTTCTGCTCTTGAATTCTTTAAGCGCACAGGCAAGCTGGTCCGGGCAGGAAGTGCCCTTTCCTCTGCAGTCAATGCCCTCAAGACGGTTTATTACCTCGTCAACGGTCATTCCCTTAACAAGGGCGCTGATTCCGTGAAGATTTCCGTCACAGCCGCCGATTACCTTAAGGTCGGTAACCTTTCCGCCGTCAATTGTAATTTCCATTTTTCTGGAGCAAACGCCCCTTGGTGTAAATTCGTAAGTCATTTCTCTGTTCCTTTGCTTTTTATTCTTTATATGCCTTTGCGACTGCGTCCGCAACCGCAAGAGCTACCTTTTTGTTGAGGGGGCTTGCAATGATGTTTTCGGGTGTTATTTCGTTTTCGGGAATAACCTCGGCAATTGCATAAGCCGCCGCCATTTTCATTTCCTCGGTAATGGCCTTTGCGCCAACGCTTAATGCGCCCTTGAAAAGTCCGGGGAAAACAAGCACGTTGTTAATCTGATTGGGGAAATCGCTTCTGCCTGTGCCTACGATAAACGCTCCTGCTTCCTTTGCCTCGTCGGGCATAATCTCGGGAGTGGGGTTTGCCATAGCGAAAACAATAGGCTTTTCAGCCATCGACTTTACCATTTCCTTTGAAACAAGGCCCGGTCTTGAAACGCCCACAAATGCGTCCGCTCCTGCCATTGCCTCCGCAAGTGCGCCCTTCCTGTTGTTCTTGTTGGACACCTTTGCAATAGCCTCATGAGCGGGATTTGTATAGGTATCGTCCCTGTTTATAATTCCGCAGAGGTCAACCATTATTAAATCACCGATACCCAGTGAAAGCAGGAATGTGCCTATTGCAATGCCTGCCGCGCCTGCGCCGTTGATTACCACCGTCATATCCGAAAGCTTCTTGCCTGCGCATTTTGCCGCATTGATAAGTGCGGCGCCTACAACCACGGCTGTACCGTGCTGGTCGTCGTGGAATACGGGAATATCCAGCTTTTCTTTAAGCTTTCTCTCAATTTCAAAGCATCTCGGCGCTGCAATATCCTCAAGGTTAATGCCGCCGAAGCTGTCGCTTATAAGCTCGATTGTTCTTACAATTTCGTCAACGTCCTTGCTCTTTATGCAGAGAGGAAAAGCGTCAACGTCGGCAAACTCCTTGAACAGACAGCACTTGCCCTCCATAACGGGCATACCTGCAAGACCGCCTATATCCCCAAGTCCCAGTACCGCCGTGCCGTCCGTAATGACCGCAACCATATTCTTGCGTCTGGTAAGCTTGTAGGAAAGGGACGGGTCCTTCTGAATTTCAAGGCAAGCCTGAGCAACGCCGGGCGTATATGCAAGAGATAAGTCCTCTCTTGTTTCAACCCTTGCTCTTGAAACTACCTCGATTTTTCCCTGCCATTCATAGTGTTTTTTCAGTGATTCTTCTTTGATATCCATTGTTCTGTCCTTATTTCTTAAAATTTATTATTCTGTCAAGCGATTCCCGGGGTGTCAGATTATAACCGATTGAAATTGGATAATGGTTATAAAATCCGTGGAAATCGGAACCGCCTGTTGTTATCAGATTGTACTTTTCCGCAATAGCGAGCAGTCTTTCCTCGTCGCCCTCTTTAAGGCTCTGATGCCAAACCTCTACGCCGTCGATTTTGCCTGCTGCGGCAAGCTCCTCAAGCAAATCGAAATTATCATATACTCTTGGGTGAGCAAGAACTGCAATTCCTCCTGCGGAATGGATAAGCTCCAGCGCAAAGTGGATTTCGGGATTTTCCCTTGTTTCTCCCGCAACCTCCTCAGCGCACAAACCCGTATTGATGTTGAACAGCTCCTCGTAAACATCGCCGTAAAGGTCGGTTGTGTAGCCGTAGTCCATTAGAGCGTGCATTATGTGGCATTTGAAAATAGCCTTGCTGCCCGTTGAATAGCGGACTATGTTTTCAAGGGAAATAGGGTACTTTTCAAGCACCTTCAGAGCCATTTTCTTGCCTCTCTGCTTACGGGCTTCACATGTTCTAAGGCAAAGTCCCTCAAGACGGTCGGGCTTTTTCGGCTTGTAGCACAAAACGTGAGCTTTTGAGTTTCTCTCATTGTCGAAGCAGGAAATCTCAACCGCAGGGATTACATTTATTCCGTAGCGGTTGCCCAGCACGACTGCACGGGAAATTGACGAAAGACTATCGTGGTCGGTAATGGCGAGATAGTCGATATTGTTTCTTCTTGCCTGGGATATTACTTCCTCAATGCCAAGAGAACCGTCGGATAATGTCGTATGACAATGTAAATCAGCCTTCATGTGTCACCTCGTAAATATTATTTTTTGAAAGTTATCAAGCAGGTAATTTTACCCAATTGATAAATTGCAAAATTTTCAATAACAATTATATCACTTTTTGTAGAAAAAAGCAATAGCAGAGCGAAAATTTTAACTTTGTCCGCTCTGCTACAATTATTATGAATAAATTTTCCGTTTAATGAATGACTTTTCCGTGAGCCTTTGTCTTAACCTTTACAGGCTCTTCCTTGCCGCCCATATCCTCGAAAACCGCTTCCTCGTTTTCTTCCTCGGAGGGAAGCTCGGGGTTGCGCTCTCCTCTTGCCTCATAATACGGATTGATTATGGCTCTTGTAATAACGGGATAGCTGTTGAACACTATTACAAAGGACAGCCACGCAAAGGGAATCAGCGGCAGTACAAGCAATGAATAGGGGTAAAGCAGCACAAATGCGGTTATTACAACAATGCACACAAGCAGCGTGATAATGTTGCTCTTAAGTCCGATTACCACCAGCTTCATTGAGTTTTTGATGATAGCGTTAAGGTTCAGATTAAGAGCCACTATCTGCAGATAAATGTAGAAATGCATCATAAAAACAAATGCAGCCGTTGCAACGGTTACCGCCATAAGCAGCATATTCTGCATACTTGAATCCACGTTGAGCATATTGTCGTAATAGTATATTGCGAAAACAAAACAGCCGATAAACAGCACGTCCGCTATTCCAACACCCACAGACTGCCTGAAATTCTTCTTGAACTCCTTCCAGAAATCATGCCAGATAAAAATAGGCTGTTCAAGGACAAATCTCCTCATAAGCTGGGTCATTGCCGCAGTGGCAGGACCGAATGTGACAATAGGCAGACAGAAAATCAGATAAAGTGCGTTGATGCAGAAGAATTTCCAGAACTTTCTCGCAAAAATTTCCCAGAATTTAAAGAAAGGCTTTTTCTTCGGGCCGTTCTTGGCAACGCCCGAGCCTGCATTGTTGTAGTTAAACAAAAGCTTCACTCCTTAACACAATTTCTATTATTATACAACATTTTTCGTCAATGTGCAATATGCTGACTGTGAAAATTGGCTGAAATAAAACCTTTCATAACACAAAAATCCGCAGCACCCCAAGATACTGCGGAATAGTTTTATTTTGCCAGTTCATAAGCACGCTTTGTGCAGGAATCGCAGGCGTTTTTCACGTCCTGAACAAGCTGTCCTTCGTACAGCCTGTCAAGTCCCGCAATTGTAGTTCCGCCGGGAGATGAAACCTGCTTTATAAGCTGATCCACGGTCATTCCCGAGCCTGTGAGCATTTTCGCCGAGCCAACAAGAGTCTGTGCGAACAAATTAAGCGCGGCCTTTTCGTCAATGCCGTTTTCTCCTGCGTACTCGATAAAGCCCTTTGCAAAAAGATAAATGAAAGCGGGAGAGCTGCCGTTTATTGCGATAACCTCTTTCATTTTGTCTATGGGAATAACCTCAACAATTCCGCAGCTGCCGATAACGGACTTTGCAAAGGCAAATTCCTCGTCGGTTGTCCTGCCGTCCGTTGACATTGCGCTTGCCCCAAGACCGAGCATCATAGGAGTGTTTGGCATTACAAGAACAACCTTTGCAGTAGGAATTGTCCTTGTGCGGATAAATTCCTCGGAAATGCCTGCGCAGATTGAAATAAATACTGTTTCGGCGGAAACGCTGTCCTTGATTTCGTCAAGCACATTCCCAAGCACCTGAGGCTTTACCGCAAGCAGGACGTACTTGCAGTCCTCCACTATTTCCTTTTCGCTTTTTGCAGGAATAACTCCGTATTCCACAAGAGCGGCAAGCTTTTCGCCGTCCTTGTCAAAGGCGTGTATTTCTACCTCTGCGCCGCTGCCCTTGACGCCTTTCATAATGGCGCTTCCCATATTTCCTGCGCCTAAAACTCCCAGTTTGTTCATAGCTTAAATCCTTTCAGATTGTATTCAGCTTCTTGCGTGGTTTCTGTCGTAGGACGGGAACATTTTTCTGTAAGCAAGCTTAACGGGAATAAGTATCGCAACCAGCAT
>CAMDZU010000128.1 GCA_945910715.1 uncultured Clostridia bacterium | reverse complement strand
ATAGGCTTTGTCTATAATGAGATTAGGAATTAGTATTATAATTGTTATTGAGCCTATCAGAAGTTAATGAGCAGACATTAAATTAAAAACTCCACTGCACAAAATGCAATGGAGTTTTTTTTCAGCCGCATAAACAGCTAATCAATCAATTTCAACCATAACCTTCTGGTTGTATCTTACAGCACCGGCACGCATAATTGTTCTTATTGCCTTGGCAATACGTCCCTGCTTGCCGATAACTCTGCCCATATCGTCGGGAGCAACGTGTAAATGATAAACGATTGTACCCTCTGCGTCAGGCTCATCAACGGTAACGGAAATTGCAGACTTATCGTCAACAAGCTCCTCTACCATTGCTACTAAAAGTTCTTCCATATTGATTCCTTTCTACGAGGCAAACCTCAATAGCTGCAAGATTAACCAATAATACCGTTGTTCTTGAGTAATCTCTTAACTGTATCGGTTGGCTGAGCGCCGTTCTTGATCCATGTCTGTGCCTTTTCAGCGTCAACCTTTACTTCTGCAGGCTCAACGTTGGGGTTGTAGTAACCGATTTCTTCGATGAAACGACCATCGCGTGGGAAGCGTGAATCTGCAACTACTACTCTGTAAATAGGAGCCTTCTTAGCGCCAATTCTTCTAAGTCTGATTTTTACTGCCATTTTTGTGTTCCTCCATAAAATTGTTTATCTTTATATATTCAATGCGTCTGCATTAAAATCAATCAAAACGGCGGCATTCCGCCCATATTCATAGGAAATTTCGGGAAGCGTTTTTTCTTGCCGCCCTTCATTCCCATCTGCTTCATCATTTTCTTCATCATATCGAACTGCTTAAGTAGCTGATTTACGTCCTCAACCTTTGTACCCGAGCCTGCCGCAATTCTGCGTTTACGCTTTGCGTCAATAATAGAGGGCTTTTCACGCTCCGCCTTGGTCATTGACATAATGATTGCCTTTGTTCTCGGCATTTTCTTTTCGTCAATGTCCTCTTCCTTGATTTTGCCGCTTATGCCCGGAATCATATTGATGAGGGAGCTTATGCTGCCCATCTTCTCAATCTGATTGAACTGCGCCAGCAAATCGTTCATATCGAACTTGTTTTCCTGCATTTTCTTTGCAAGACGAAGCTGTTCCTTTTCGTCAACAGTGTTTTTCGCCTTTTCAATAAGGCTGAGCACGTCGCCCATACCCAGTATTCTTGACGCCATTCTGTCCGGGTGGAAAGGCTCAAGGTCGTCTATCTTTTCGCCGATACCCGAGAATTTGATCGGCTTGCCTGTTACCGCAAGAACAGATAAAGCCGCACCGCCTCTTGTGTCGCCGTCCAGCTTTGTGAGAATTACGCCGCTGATTTCCAGCGCCTCGTTGAAGCTTTTCGCAACGTTTACTGCGTCCTGACCTGTCATTGAATCCACAACAAGGAGTATTTCGTTTGGCTGAGTTTCTTCCTTGATGTTCTTCAGCTCGTCCATAAGCTGCTCGTCAATATGCAGACGGCCTGCCGTATCAAGGATTACAACGTCATAGCCGTTGTCCTTTGCGTACTTGACGCTTTCTCTTGCGATTTTAACGGGGTTTTCCTGCCCCATTTCAAAGACCTTGGTTTCAGCCTTTTCGCCCACGATTTTCAGCTGGTCGATAGCCGCAGGACGGTAAATGTCGCAGGCAACCAACAATGGGCGTCTGTTCTGCTTCTTAAGCCATTTTGCAAGCTTGGCGGAGTGGGTGGTTTTACCTGCACCCTGAAGACCGCACATCATAATTACACAGGGCGGCTTTGACGGAAAGTCGATTTTCACGTTGGTTTCGCCCATAAGCTTTACAAGCTCTTCGTGTACTATATCAATAACCTGCTGTGCAGGAGTAAGGCTGTTCATAACCTCAGAGCCGATGGCTCTTTCGGTAACGGTGTTGATGAAGTCCTTGACTACCTTGAAGCTTACGTCCGCTTCAAGCAGCGCCATTCTGACTTCACGCATTGCGTCCCTGACGTCTTTTTCGCTAAGCTTGCCGTGACCCTTTAAGCTTTTGAAAACCTTGCCAAGCTTTTCCGATAATCCCTCAAATGCCATACGCAAGCCTCCTTATAACTTTGATTTTATTTCAGTCAGCTTTTCCTCAATGCTGCTCATAACCGACTTATCTGTTATTTTTGCCTCGTAAATAAGCCGCTCCAGCTGAGCAATGTCCTTATCCACCTCGTGAAGTCTGCGTGCAAGTCCAAGCTGTTCCTCAAGCTCCATAAGCTTTGCCTCGCTTTTCTTTATGCAGTTGAGAACTCCCTGTCTTGTAATTCCCGTTTCCTCGGAAATTTCCCCCAGCGACAAATCCGCCTCATAGTAAAGGGAAAGGGTTTCACGCTGTTTTTCCGTAAGCAGCGAGCCGTAAAAATCAAGAAGAACGGTTGTGTTCAAATCCTTTGGCATTGCCGACCTCCTGACTGTAAACCTCATTTGATTTACACCGACTATATTATTATACCATATAAATGCTGATTGTCAAGAGTTTTTTTCGTTTTTTTTGCGAAAAACCAGCAGCTTTGAGAAAACATAGTTAAGCACCAGCACGAAAACGCTCGAAACTGCCTTTGCAAAGAATTCATAAATCGGATTTGCAATTCCCGTAAGGTCAACCATAAGATACATTATAACAATATCAACAAATAAGGTAAGCACTCTTGCACCGTAAAAGGAAGCGCACTCCGCCGCAACCTTGGCAAAGCCCCTTGCCCTGCTTTCAAAGACCCATTTTCTGTTGGTAACATAAGCAAAGGTCACGGAGCAGATCCAGGACAGGATTACAGGCAAAGCCGTGTTGCTTTCCACGCCGAAAGCGGAGGTCAGCTTAAAAATCCATCTCAGAAAAACGGGTACGCTGTCTGCATTGGGAAAAATCCAGCGGAAAATGTAATATGTGACAAATGATACCACGGTTGTCAGTACGCCGAAGAAAATATATCTGAAAATCTCCTTGTACTCGGCGTAAAGGGACTTCCAGTTCCTTGGGTGAATTGCTTTTCTCAGTATTTCAAGAATTTTATTCATAATTTTCCCTTTTCATTTTATGCGATATTTCTATAATACTACAAACTGTCTGTTTTTGCAACATCAAATTGTTATTTTGCCTTGACTAACCGCACAAAATGTGCTTTAATATAATAAATAAAACCTAACGGAGAATTTTATGGACACTCTTGTTTATATAATAATCATTGTAGTTCTGATTTTGTTTTCATCATTTTTTTCAGCGTCTGAAACAGCTTTCACCTGCGCAAACCGTATCCGCCTCAAAGCAAAGGCGGATGAGGGCAGCAAGGCGGCAAAAACAGCGCTGTATGTAATGGACAAGTACGATAAGGCACTTACCACCATACTTGTGGGAAACAACATCGTAAACATTGCCACCTCCTCCCTTGCAACGGTAATGTTCACCATTCTTCTTGCGGATAACGGACCGCTGGTTTCAACGGTGGTAATTACAATTGTGGTGCTTATTTTCGGCGAGATAATGCCAAAGACCATCGCCAAGGCCCACTCGGAGGCTTTCGTTCTTGCAATAGGCGGCGTAATGCGCTTTCTGATGCTTATTTTCACCCCATTGTCAGCATTTTTCCTGCTGCTGCAAAAAGCCGCAACCAAGCTTTTCGCAAGCAAAAACAAGGACGTTTCCGTTACCGAGCAGGAGCTTATGCAGATTATTGACGAGATTGAAGACGAGGGAGTGCTTGAGGAACAGGAAAGCAACCTTGTGCGCTCTGCCCTTGAATTTGACGAAACTATCGTTGACGAAATTCTGACTCCAAGAATAAAGATTGTTGCCGTTGAAATAAACGACGATGTTGAAAAGCTGGTAAAGCTGTTTTTCGATGAGGGCTATTCAAGAATACCCGTCTATGAAAAGAACATAGACCACATTGTTGGCGTTGTAAATCACAAGGAATTTCTTCACAAGCTTATGGAGAAAAAGGACTTCATTATCCGTGACATTATGACCGAAACTATCTTTGTGCCCAGCCTTATGCGCATTTCGGAAATACTGAAAAAAATGCAGAAGGAAAAAATGCACATGGCGGTGGTTGTGGACCAATACGGCGGCACAGAGGGCATTGTTACGCTGGAGGATATTTTAGAGGAGCTTGTTGGCGAAATCTGGGACGAAAACGACGAGGTGGTTTCTCCCGTGAAGTTCACCTCGGAAAATGTTTTCGAGGTAATGGGCGAGGTTTCCCTTATCGACTTCAACCGCTACTTTGAAAACAGGAATATGGAGTTTGAGATAAATTCCGACTGCAATACAGTAGGCGGCTGGGTTGTGGAGCTTTTCGGCAAAATCCCTGAGCCTAACGACGCTGTAAAAACTCCCGATTTTATTATAACCGTGCTTACGGTGAACGAGCGGACAGTAGGCAAAATGCGGTTTGAAATTATCAAGCCGGAGCAGAACGAGGAAGAACAGTGACAGTCGCTTATCTTGTGATTGCGGTAGTATCACTGGTTGCCTTTACTATGGATATGCTGCTGCGGTATGTGGAGAAAATCAAGCGTTTCGGTCTGGAAAAGGACTTGTTCGTTTTTCATGGCAAAACAATACCTGTTGAAAATTTCATACCCCACAATCTTACCATGATTTTCGTTTTCTGCTTTGCTTTCGGGCTTTGCGGCATAGTGCTGGATTTGATGGGCTTTATGTGGTACATAAGCCTTTTCTGCGCTCTTATTTTTGCAATGGCGGTGAACTGCGCTGAAATGTTTTTTATTCCCCGTATAAAAAAAGAAGCCCTCCCAAAAGGCTTTGACCTTTCGGGAATGGCGGCGGTTGTTATCGACTTTATTTCGGGGGACGGCTGGGGCAAGGTGAAGCTTGTCTATAAAGGCAGTGAGTACTTTTTCAATGCCGTTTCCGCCAACGAAACAGACATTGACGAGGGAGAAAAGGTAATTGTTGTCCTAGAAAACGATGGTATGCTTTTTGTGGAGCGTGAGGACGAGGTTTTTGAGCCGCTTAAAGAAATTGAGGAAAAACCAAAGACTGATGAATAAAAG
>CAMDZU010000127.1 GCA_945910715.1 uncultured Clostridia bacterium | reverse complement strand
ATATCTACGATAAGTTCATCAGCAAGGGCGTTGCGGTAATAATCGGCGAAATGGGTGCAAGAAACCGTGACAATACCGAAGCAAGAACAGCGTGGGCGGAATACTACACCGAAAAATGCTACGAAAAGGGCATTCCCTGCACATGGTGGGACAACGGCGCATTTACGGGAAGCGGCGAGAATTTCGGCCTGCTGGACAGAAGGGAATGTGAGTGGCGCTACCCCGAAATTGTGGAGGCTCTTGTAAAGGGTATGGAAAAGGGCAAGGCAAATGCGGCTTAAAACTTAATGCAAAAAACTCTGCGGTTATATATCGCAGAGTTTTTCTTTATTATGCAACCAAAATGTTGATTTTTCCCCATAAATATAGTATAATCAAATACACACCACACCCACTGCATACGGAGAAATTTATGAGAATTGCTATTGTTGACGATTCCCCCACCGACCTTGAAATCACGAGAATTTCCATTGTTTCCGCTTTCGGTCAGACAGGGCTTGAAATTGACAGCGTTTCCTGCTTTGAAAACGGAATAAGTCTGCTTGAAAAATTCGAGGAAAATGCCTTTGACATTATATTTATGGATATAATGATGGACAAAATGGACGGCATTTCCGCCGCAGAAAAAATCCGTGAAAAGGACCCCTATGTAAAGCTTGTTTTTGCAAGCTCCAGCAACGAATATGCCGCCGAAAGCTATCGGGTAAAGGCGGACTACTACCTGATAAAGCCTATGAATCTGCATTATGACGGGCTGGTTGAAATGTTAAAAAGGCTTGACTTTGAGGAGCAGGAGAAAAAGCGGTATATCACCCTGCCAAACGGCACGGACGTAATACTCCGCAATATAATCTACACCGAATATTTCAATCACACCATTGAGATACATACAAGGGACTGGCAGTCCGTAAAGGTGCGGATGAGACAGCTTGACCTTGAGGAAAAGCTACTTGCCTATTCCTATTTTGTCACATGCTCAAAGGGCATTACGGTAAATCTTTACGAGGTAAAGGAAATATCGAAAGGCACGCTGAAAATGTCCGACGGCACGGAAATTCCGTTAAGCCGCCGCAGACAAAAGGACGTTGAAGCAGGCTTTTCACGGCTTTCCCTTGACAAAATGAGAAACGAGCTTAAAGTATAACGAAAAAAGCGTCGGGCAATAAACCCGACGCTTCTGTGCATAATATATCCGAATATACATTATGCGTCAGCCTTTATCCACCACAAATAAAGACTGACCGTACCGTTTGACGGTTGGAACCATGTTTGCCGATGTCCCCACCCAAACGGCACAAAGTTCAATAAGGAGAAATGTTTATAACCTAAAATACGACTGTGCTATTCACAGTTAAATCTTTAAGTCAAGCACATTTTAGCATATTGCCACAGCACAGTCAACGGTTTTGGCTCAAACGGCAAAAAACTTACTCAAACGGTAAATTTGGCTGCGGCTATTGCGTAAAAGGCAATTTTGTGATATACTGAAAATCTACTACAAATCTATAAAAGGGCAGGTAAAACAAATGGGCGGATTTTTTGGAGCAGTTTCAAAGGAAAACTGCGTTTTTGACGTTTTCTACGGAACGGATTACCATTCCCATTTAGGCACAAGACGTGCAGGTATGGTTATGTACGGAGAAAAGGGCTTTGATCGCTCTATTCACAATATCGAAAACTCTCCTTTCAGAACAAAATTTGCAGAGGACGTAAACCACATGGAGGGCAAATCGGGTATCGGCTGCATTTCCGATTACGAGCCCCAGCCTCTTATGGTGCGCTCTCACCTTGGCACATACGCAATTACCACAGTAGGCAAAATCAACAACGTTGACAGCCTTATTGAAATGATATACAAAAACGGCCACACTCATTTCCTCGAAATGAGCGGCGGCGAGGTAAACGCAACGGAGCTTGTTGCGGCAATAATCAATCAGAAGGACACCATTCCCGAGGGCATAAAGTACGCTCAGGAGCTTATTGACGGCTCAATGACCATTCTGCTGCTTACCCCCGAGGGAATTTACGCCGCAAGGGACAAGCTGGGCAGAACACCTGTTGCAATCGGCAAAAAAGAGGACGCACACTGCGTTTGCTTCGAGTCCTTCGCTTACCTTAACCTTGGCTATACCGCCGAGCGTGAGCTTGGTCCGGGAGAAATTGTTTTTGTTACCGCCGACGGAGTAAAGACCATTGCAAAGCCCGGGGACAAAATGAAGATATGCACCTTCCTGTGGGTTTACTACGGCTATCCCTGCTCCTCCTACGAGGGAGTAAGCGTTGAGGAAATGCGCTATCGCTGCGGCGCAATGCTTGCCGACCGTGACGACGCAAAGCCGGATATGGTGGCAGGCGTTCCCGATTCGGGCACGGCTCACGCAGTCGGTTATTCCAACCGCTCGGGAATCCCCTTTGCAAGACCCTTTATCAAGTACACCCCCACATGGCCCCGTTCCTTTATGCCCGTTAACCAGTCGCAGCGCAACAAAATCGCCAAAATGAAGCTTATCCCCGTTGATTCCCTTATCAAGGGCAAAAAGCTGCTGCTTATCGACGACAGTATCGTAAGAGGCACACAGCTCCGTGAAACAACGGAATTTCTCTATCAGAGCGGCGCAAAGGAGGTTCATATTCGTCCTGCCTGTCCGCCTCTCCTTTTCGGCTGCAAGTACCTGAATTTCTCACGCTCTACCTCCGAAATGGACCTTATTGCAAGACGTGTTATTGCAAGACGGGAGGGTGACAATGTAAGCAGAGAAACGCTCCTCGACTACGCAAATCCCGATAGCCAAAACTATAAGGAAATGCTGGAGGAAATACGGAAGGAGCTTAACTTCACCTCCCTCCGCTTCCACAGACTGGACGATATGATTGCGTCTGTGGGAATCGAGCCCTGCAAGCTGTGTACCTACTGCTGGGACGGCAGAGAATGAGTGTTTTGAATATTGTAATGTGAGTGCAGACCGACGTAAAGCCGCCATCTGCTTCGTCAACACCCCCACGGCAGGCACAAAGCCTTGCCGTGGGGGTCCTCGCATCTGACGGCTTCTTGCCGGTCTTTTAAAGTCGGTTTTTTGGGGAAAGAAATGCCCGTTTCGTATTTGAAACGGGCATTTTTCCTTATGAAATTTTCACAACCTCATACCCTGCGTCAGCAACCGCCTTTTCAAGCACGCTGTCGCTTACCTCGCCGCTTATTTCGCAATAGGCGGTTTTCTTTTCAACGTCAAATTTCTCCTTGGCCTTTATTTTCTCCTTTCACCCGACCTTAACAAAACTATACTATTTTAGTATAGAAATGTCAATACGTTATTGAAATTTTTGCCGTTTTGTGTTATAATTTAAAAAATTCTTATTTATATTGCAGGAGGTAAAAATGAGTACAATTCTTGCAGTTTCGGGAAATCCAAAAGAGCTTGAAGCAATCAGAAGCACCTTTGACGGCAAAGGTTACAGTATTGTTTCCTGCGACAACGGAATTACCGCCATTGAAGCGGTAAAAATCAAGCCCTTCGACCTTATGATAATCACTCAGAATATGGAATATATTGACGGCGGCAGCACCTTAAGACAGATACGCAGAATAAGGGACAGCGACTATTGTCCCACAATAATGCTGATGAACAATATGGACAAAGTTACCCTTGAAAACTATATGAGCCTTGGTGTTGCGGATTTTGTAAAGCTGCCCATAAACCCCGTTGACCTGCGTACAAAGGGCGATTTCATACTGGAAAGCTGGAAAAATCACACCGACAATCTCCGTGATTATGAGGATTTTGTTGAGAGAAAAAGGTTTTCCGTTGGCAAACAGGACAGCAACCTTTCTGACTTTATACAGAACAATATGGGCAGCGACCTTATGGCTCAGCTTGCGGATATGATGAGGGACGGCAAATGAAAAGCGAAATTGCGGAATACAAGAAGCTGGTTAAGAAAACAATTGAGGAAAGCTCTCCCGAAACGGACTGGGAACAGTTCTGCGAGGATTTATACACAAGAATAGGCTTTTATCAGCACGAAAGGCTGGTACATCTTATTGTAACCATGACCTTTGCGGTTATGACGGTGCTTTGCCTTGTTTTTTCGGGCGGCGAGCCTAATATAATCATGCTTCTTGGCGGACTGTTTCTTTTGTTGGAAATACCTTATATATGGCACTATTATTTCCTTGAAAACTCGGTGCAGGAGTTTTACACGCTGTATTACAAGGCAAAAGAAATGCTTCAGACTCGAAAGTCCGAAGCTAATCTACATACAGATAAATAATTTCACGGCCTTTTTCCTTTGCGTATTCAAGCTCGGGATAGGTCTTGCCCTTGGGCACAACCGCAATTATGTTGGTGCTTAAATCAATAAGCTTTTTGCGGCTTATTTCAAGGCAGTCGGGCACAGGGTGAGCGTGGAGGTACTTTACCTTTGAGCAGTCCTCCAGCACCTTGAAATAAAGCTCCTGATTGTCAAGGCACCATTTCACAGGCTGTTCCTCGGAGGAAAGCAGGCAGTCAAGCTCAATTTCGCTGTCGAAGGACATCTGAGCCGTTACAATTTCCGCTCCCCACAGTTCCACACCCTGCTCGCAGGTGGAGAAAAACTTTTTTATTCCGTTTACATACTGCTGCTGAATAAGCTGTGTAAGGGCGATTTTGAGCTTTACGCAGGAGGGGCTTGTATAGTCAAGACCGAAGCTGTAATCATTTATATCTATTCCGAAAAAAGTACAGGCTCTGATATCTTCCGCCCCCCTTTTAAATCGATATTTTTTGACTTCTTAGAGTATTGTATAATAAAAATTTGAAAAAAGCAAGGCTTTTTGAAAATAAATTTGTTCCAGGTGGAAAATAACTTTTTATTCATCACAATACCGCAAAATTCGACATTTTACGCATCGAAAAATGTCGAAAAACCAAGACTGCGAAAGGATCTCTATGGAAATTAAAAAAGGAATATACAGACATTTCAAGGGCAATAAGTACGAGGTTGTGGGCATTGCCAGAAACAGCGAAACCCTTGAAAATATGGTAGTTTACCGCGCCCTATACGGGGACGGGGAATT
>CAMDZU010000126.1 GCA_945910715.1 uncultured Clostridia bacterium | reverse complement strand
TTACCTCACGTTTATGATAACCGTCCCGCTCTTCCCGAAATTACAGAAACACGCCGAGTAACGTAAATTTGTATTCCGCAATGCCGGATACAGAACAAGCCTGTTTTCGTCCAAACAGCAAAACTGCTTTTAAAAATCGCAACGTCCCAAAAAGTTCATATCCATTACTTTTTTAATATGATTATATCATCATTTTTATTAAAAGTAAAGAACTATAAATTATATTTTTTGAAGATATTTATACTCTGATTCTGAATATAAGAGGAAATTTCTACCCACCTGTAATACGGATAAATTTCCGATATAAGTACAACACTTGAAATAGTGACTGTTCATATTAAAACATCATAAAAAACAACTGAATTAACTATGCCAAAGTACGACGTATGGAGTTTATAAAATACATATCTGCAATTATCTTACACCTTGCTTTATGATTTCATGTTTGCTTTTGAACAATAATAAGAATGTGCTGTAATAACCAGTGCGTGCTCAATAACTGTCCGCAGACAGTTATTGCCTCAAAGCCTGATTTACAGGCTTTGAGTTGGCTTAAAATCGCCTTCTGTGTTAATTCTATTTTAACTTACTTTTTTCATAATCTATACTCTATAACTATTATATTATATATAACCTGAAAAATCAATGAACAATTATGATTCACAGGCTATTTTTGCAGGATAATAAAGCAATAATGCGTCTGAATTTTTTCTTTCTTACGCAAAAATCCCCTTGAAGCAGTACGGATTTCTCAAAGGGCCGCTCAAAGAGGATTAACGTCATTCAAGCGTCAGCGTTTATGGATAACGGGCGCTTGGGGAAACCTTTCCGTGAGGTGCTGTGCTTTTCAAAAAAACAATTTCCGCAGCCACAAAATGACTGCGGAAACCTGTTTTACCTGCTGAATCAGGCAAGAATTATTTTTACTAATTTATTCCGCCCATATCCATTGTTTTTTCGACGGCATTTTCATGAGGTGGCTTGGTAACCTCTGTTTCTTTCAAGCCTAAAAGCTCGTCAAAGGAAATTTCCTCGCTAATGTGAGCATGTCTTTTGCGATTTTCCATTGTCCTGTCCTCTTCTATCTGCTTTAACAAAGCTTCGGACATAGACATTGTTTCCTTGCCCTCTACACTGATTTTCTTGTCGAAGGCCTTCTTCGATTCAATTATGTCACTAAGAGCGTTTTCGTAAATTTCGCCGAATTGATTACTGATACCATCATATACAAAGGACTTTTCAGCTCTGTTTATGCTTATTGGACTTGGGTCGCCCTTCTTCAGCTGGAGATATGAGTTGATTTTTCCCCTGATGTCGTTATCGATAAATTCACCGTTTGTTGGACTTTCCGCAACAAATGACGCAGCGGCAATTTCAGCGCTGATTTCGCTGTCGTCAATGATGTCGCCAAGAGTTCTCTTGTCTTTAGTGATTTCGTTGAAGAGGTTGAGGCAAACCTTGGATTTTGCTGCAGAGCCTATATCAACATTCATTTTTTTCAGGTTGTCAGGAAGCTTTATATAGTAGTCGCTTTTCAGATAATCGGCATAGATTGAAGCTGCGCCGCCTATAAGCTGAATTGCCTGAGTCTGGTCATGGACTAATCTTCCTAATGACGCTGCTCTGCGGTATAAGTGGTTTCTGTCCCTTTCAAGAGGAGCTATGTTGTCAACTCTCAGTACTCCTACGCTCTGTGAAAAGTCGCAGGCAATACTGCTGATACGGCTAAACTTGTTGTAGTTTTTTGCAAACTCAAGATGATTGTTAGGGTCAAGGCGTGGAATTTCAAGCTCTCTGAGCTTTTCCATGCCCTTTGCACAGAACATTTCAACGTTTTCTCTCCTGCGGCAGAGATAGGTCTTGTACTTATCTTTTGTTTCATCGTTTATTCTGAGATTGTTTGCTTTTGCAAATTCGTCGTACTTCATTACTCTGAATTCTTCAAGGAATTCCTTGCCTATAGCCTCACGGTCAACATTTTCGCCGTGAAGCATTTCCTCCAGGGAGTAGCCCTTTGTCATACCGTAAAGAACTGCAAGATTAACACGGGAGCCCACTCTTACACAGGTACCGAGATTTGCGGATTCGCTGAATTTGAAGTTGTTATAGTTGAGTGCCTTGAATATAGCAGTATCAATCTTAACCTGGTCGTATTCCTCTATTTCAGGGAAAGCCTTGCCGAAAAATTCAGCGTCAAGCCTGCTTGTAAGTGCAGCTTCTTCGGTTGCACGCTCCTTTGCCTGAGCGAAAACCTCTGTTTTTTCCATAGGGGAAACAATATCCGTAGGAGCAATATAGTCCTGATAATTTCTTGTTTCGTTGTTGGCTGTGCGGATTTTCTTGCTGATTGTAGGCTCAATTCCAATGAAATTCTTCAGCCACTTGAAGAAGGAACGCTTTTCGGTTTTCATTGAAAAGTCCGTCTTTACAGGAATAGGAGCCTCGCTTTTAAAGCTGCCGTTTCCGTCGGGAACTATTTTGCTTATGTCGATTTTAGCGCCGCTGATTGCCTTTGCAACAATTTCGCATTTCTTCAGAGCGTCCTGGTGAAGGTCGCTTGGATTTTCTTTTGCGGCGGAGCTGACGCTCTTGTACCAGTCAAAGGGCTTTCCGTCAACATAAATGCCTGCTGCAGGGTCGATTCCTGCACGGCGGAGAGTCTTGAGCTCATCGTCCGTGTACAGTCTGCGGAGCATATAGTCAATGTTGGATTCGCCCCACTCGGTTTCTGCAGGAGAAAGCTCGCCCTTGCTCTGCTTTTCGACAAATTTTTCGGCTGTAATGTCAACTATCGGGTTCTTTTCAAGAACAAGGTCTGCGTGGTCAAGCCTTGGAGTAATATCCATATCAGCGTATTTCTGCAAGGTGTTGAAATCCTTTACGCTGTTTTCAAAGGTCTGCTTTTCCTCCTTGGACATTTTTTTGCATACGGATTTCAGCTCTTCAAGATCCTTTTTCTCGGTATCGTCCATTGGCTTTACCGATGCGCCCTTTATGCCTGCGGCTGATTTGGATATGCTGTCAGCCTCCGCCTGAATAAGCTCCATAAGCTCCTGCATAGCAGGATTAGTACCGAACAATTCGCCCGAATCGTCCTTGGTAACGGTTTTATCCATAAACGACTTCATAATAGTCATAAGGACAAAGGACTTTTCATCTACCGGAAGCTCGTTAAGCTTGCAGCTGTTCGGGTCTACAGGTCTGTTGTTTATTTTTGCGCCGTTGATTATTCTGTCGGATTTGATTTTCTTTTCTCTGTATGCTTTCTTTACACTGTCGGAAACATTGTAGTCATTTACAATCTCTCCGTAAAAGGAATCAACGCTGGCTATCAGCTGACTTTCAGCTATTTCTTCAAGCTGGGGGTAAATGACTCGTCTTGCCGCCATTGCCATAGTCTTGTTCACAGGGTTTGTCTGCGTTTCGATAATATCGTCAAGGCGGCGCATAAGGTTAAAGGTTTCCGCAGCGTTTGCTGTTTTACCCAGTAGCTTTTCGTTGGCAAAATCCCTGATACGGTAAGTATATATATTCGTACCACGGTCGTAGCGGTCCTGTACCATATTGTCCCATTCCTCACGGGAAAGTGAAAAAGAGCCGCCGTATGCAGTTTCAACCGCAACCTTTAAGTACTCCTCAATAGAGCTGATTTTTTTCTTAGCCATAATTATCCTCCGTTGAATTTTTACTGTTTGTCTGTTTATACGTCAGGAAAGAGATTTTGTTACACATTTTCCGAAAAATTCGTTCCGATGGTGCGTCCGAATTTCAGAACTGCCGACGAGGTTTTCTCCGATTATCCTGCGGTTATGAAAATTTGCTTATCGCCTATCGTTGACAATTCAGCAGATAAGCAATGACAATGCCTGTATGCTGTTGACTTTTTTTCTGAAATTGCTATAATTAAATCAGATATTTCACAATCCCCCAATAACGGCAAAAATTGCTTTATCGGTGGATTTAAGGAAAGGTATAATATTATGGACATTCAAAAGCTTATTTCACTATGTAAACATACAGAGAATAAGATTTTCATTCAGACCCACAATTTCCCCGACGCAGACGCAATTGCGTCCGCTTATGCGTTAGGAGAAATTTTCAGCCATTTCAACATACCTGCGCTGTTTTGCTGTCGTGGCAAAATTGACAGGCTCAGCACAGCCAAGCTTGCAGACCTGCTTGAAATGACTTTGTATCAGGATGAGGACCTTGAGCCTATAATGAATGAGAAGGATTATATTATCTGCGTCGATTCGCAAAAGCACGCAGGAAATATGGTCGATTTTATCGGAAACGAGGTTGCGTGTATCGACCATCACCCTACTTTTGTAGAAATCGAGTACAAGTGGTCACAGGTGGAAATTGTAGGTGCCTGCTCCACATTGCTTGCCGAACACTTCAAGGCTCTCGGAATAGCCCCCAGTGAAAAATGTGCAACCGCTCTGCTGTACGGAATTAAAATGGATACCATGAATTTCACCCGAGGAGTTACGCAGAGGGATATTGCGGCTTTTTCATTTCTGTTCGACCTGGTGAACAACGAGGAGCTTACCAAGCTGGAGCATACCAACCTTGTTTCAAAGGACCTTTTTGCCTATACCAGCTCCATAGAAAATATACATTTATACGAAGATATAGGCTTTTCAAAAATACAGTTTTCCTGCCCCGACGGTCTTATTGCAAGTCTGAGCGATTTTATCCTGTCCCTTGAGGAGGTTAACATTTCTATAGTATATTGTTTGAGAGATAACGGAATCAAGTTCTCGGTCCGCTCGTTACACCCGTCTGTCAACGCAGGAAAGCTGACCAATTCAGCCTTAAAGGATATTGGCTCCGGCGGCGGTCATTTTGCAATGGCAGGCGGCTTTATTCCTACCGAAAACATAGGTGCGCTGAGCCCTTATCTGGATAACAGTATTGAAAATCTGTTCATTTCCGCAATCCGCAAGATGATGTGAGCAGTTAAGTTTAGGTAGCGCCAACGCAATAAAAAGCATTTCCGAAGCAGTAAAATGTATGCGGAAATGCTTTTTTGTTGTGTGGATTTATTAAAAGTCAGACCGTACA
>CAMDZU010000125.1 GCA_945910715.1 uncultured Clostridia bacterium | reverse complement strand
ATGTTACTTGAAAAGTTCATGTTTAATTTGTACTTTTTCTTGACATAGTACCATGTCGAAAAATTATTTTTCGACAAGCTCAGTGGCAAAGGAAAAACCTTTGCCACTATTTTTATGTGTTCAGACTGAATATCTTTGCGTTTACCTCGTTCTTTGCCTTGTTGATTGCGGATACCATATCCGAATCGCCGGGGATTGCCGCTCCGAATGAAACGGGGATTTCCTCGCTGAAGGGCTTGCTGCTTGAGCTTCTGAGAGAGTCGGCAAGCTTCTGCTCGGTATATGCCTTGAACTGCTTTTTGTATTCCATCGCCATCGGACGTACAGGGTCGTAGGCGCTGTCGGTACTATCCACAATTTCGTTGAATACGTCGTTGAGCCGGGGATTCATTATGCTGCTTACTCTGTTTGCAATGTACATATGAACGGCGGTAAGCTCGGTGTTGTAAAGAATGTTTACCGCAAATTCAATAAAGCGCTTGCGGTCAGTGAACTGCAGGAAATTGCAGGCGGTAACAATGCTTGAATAGTAATTCTGGTTGATGATAACATTGCCGTTAAGGGTGGTTTCGCCCTGGAGAAGTGCGTCAAGCTGCTCGTCAGTGATTTTGTCGATAACGCTTGCGGATTCCACCATTTCACAGTCGGGAAGTTTTTCCACGTTGTCGTAAACGACCTTAGGAATGAGCCTCTGATTTCTGTATCTTATCATTCTGTCGGAGCTTATGCGAATCTGATGATAAATCTCAGGTCTTGCGGATTTCCTTTTCATAAGGAACATTTCCAGCATATTTTTCGGCACAGTTCCTACGGGAATTTTTACAAAGGGCGTGGAAAGAGCGATTGCTTTCGGAGAGCGTCCCTCTGCCTTTGCCTTTTCCTCATTTTCAAAAAGGAGATTTCTCACAGGCTCGATTACAATGCAGTTAAAGTCGCTGCCCTCCATTACGGAAGCGGTTGCTGCATGATGTCCCTCAAGCAGAGCACAGAACATTCCCGTTACATGATAGGCAATGCCGCCTACCTTTTTATCGTTGCGGATTTTCTCCGCCTGAAGTCTTAAACGTGTTTCGTTGTATGCAGCCATATTTACCGTCGGAATAAGGAAACAGGGCTTATAATTCTTTTCGGGGGGGATTGAAGCGCTCATAGTTGCAGAGCCTGTAAATTCGTGCTTAACAAGATAGGCGTTCCAAAAGAAGTTGCCTGCTCCGTCGGTGGGGATCATTCTTGAAGTGTGGATTACATAAAGCCCGTCTGAAAGAAGCTCCAGCACGGGAGAAATTGAGCGCTGCAGGCTTTGTTCATAGAGAAAATAGTTGTCGGCGGCTGTGGTGAGGATTGTTCTCAGCTGCTCGTTGCATTTTTCTCTTGATGAAGCCTGCCATATAAGCTTGTTGGAATAATTATTGTTTACGCTTTGCTGGACTATATTCACAAGAGCCTGTCCGTCAACGTAAAAGGTTTCCCAAAGAGCGGTTTTTGCATTTCTTGAGGTATCGCACAAGCCGATAACCCCGTCGCTGTTTGAAACGCAGGCGAGTATAAATTCCTCGCCGTCACGCTGCATTGTTTCGGTAACTACAACAGATTTCATTTTTACTCCTCCTTATTTCTGCGGTACACGAGCAGCGATAAAATCGCCCAGCCCGGACTGCATATCCTTGGGGAAAAGTCGTTTGGGCAGCCAGAAAATAGTCCTTTTGTTGTTCATAATTACATATACGAAGTTGGTTTCAATATAATAGCTTGCCTGTGTCCAGGGGATAAGGTCGGTGGCGGTATAGCAGCAGCTCTCAACTGCGCCGAAGCCCTCTTTGCAGACAATAAAGGTTATTTCCTCGGAAATAGCGGGGTCGCTGCGGTAAAGCTCGGAATACTTGTATTTTGCTACAAGAGAGGTTGCAAGGTGGAACAGAACGCCTACGCCAATTCCTCCGAAAATTGAAATAGGGATAAAGTAAAACCAGTTCTTTCCGAAATCTCCGATTGTGTTATACATAATAATGAACAGAATTATTGCTCCAAGAATTGAGGCTATCCACAGGAATTTGGACATTATGGTATTCATAAGGGAAACGTTGCCCGAATTTATTTCACGCTCAGAATATGTACCCGTGGCAATATAGGCATTGTCAGGCATTTCACAAACGCTGTAAATTGTTTTAAGGGGCAGGATACGCTTCATGGGCTTGTACTCAATTTCGGGATTATTCGCTATCTGACCCTCGATAATTGCACGGACCTTGAGATAATTCTCGTTGCTTCCGAAAGCAAGCCGCTCAATTTCGTAAACGGTGCCGTCAATGGTGATGGAAATAAACTCCTTTTGCTCCACAACCTGCTTGACCGCCGACCAGCTGTAAATGAAAGGACCGTCCGTGGTGCTTTCAAATACTGTAATATAGTCGGAAAAAATAAAGCCTCTTCCGGTTGTGCTGGAGAAAACCTTTATTCCCGACAGAGATTCGAATGCCAAGTTCAACACTCCTTTGCTAAACTATAATATAATTAATTATAGCACAAAAAAGTTTATTTTTAAATAGCTTTTGTGAAAATTTTTTAAAAATTTTGCTTGCAAAAAAGGAGATTATGTTATATAATATTATTTTAGAATATGTTATCAAAGGACGGTTTAAAATGGCTGAAAATAAAAAACTGGTTGAGGCTATCACATCAAGAGATGTGGATTTTGCCCAGTGGTACACAGACATCTGCAAAAAGGCGGATTTAATCGACTATTCAAGCGTAAAGGGCTGTATGGTAATTCGTCCTTACGGCTACGCTATCTGGGAAAATATCCAGAAAATTTTAGACGGTATGTTCAAGGCAACGGGACACGAAAACGTTTATATGCCTATGTTTATCCCCGAAAGCCTGCTTAATAAGGAGAAGGATCACGTTGAGGGCTTTGCTCCCGAGGTTGCATGGGTAACTCTCGGAGGAAGCGAGCCTTTGCAGGAAAAGCTTTGCGTAAGACCAACCTCCGAAACCCTTTTCTGCGAGCATTATGCAAATATCGTTCACTCCTACAGAGATTTGCCCAAGCTTTATAATCAGTGGTGCTCCGTTGTACGCTGGGAAAAGACAACACGTCCTTTCCTCCGTTCAAGAGAATTTTTATGGCAGGAGGGACACACCGTTCACGCAACCGCCGAAGAGGCAATTGAGGAAACCGAAAAAATGCTTGGCGTTTATGCAGACTTTTGCCGCAACTATCTCAATATGCCTGTTGTAACGGGCAAGAAAACCGAAAGCGACAAGTTTGCAGGCGCAGAGGCTACCTACTGCATCGAAGCCTTAATGCACGACGGCAAGGCGCTTCAGGCAGGTACGTCCCACTATTTCGGCGACGGCTTTGCAAGAGCCTTTGACATTCAGTTCTCCGACAAGGACAACAAGCTTCAGTATGTTCATCAGACCTCATGGGGTGTTACGACCCGTCTTATCGGCGCAATCATCATGTCCCACGGCGACGACGACGGACTTGTTTTACCACCTGCTGTTGCACCTGTTCAGGTGGTTATCATTCCTGTTGCACAGCATAAGGAGGGCGTTCTTGAAAAGGCAAACGAGCTTAAGGAAAAGCTTGAAAAGAAGTTCAGGGTTAAGCTTGACGACAGCGACAACAGACCGGGCTGGAAGTTCTCCGAATACGAAATGAAGGGTGTTCCGCTCCGTCTTGAGGTTGGTCCGAAGGATATTGAAAACGGTCAGTGCGTACTTGTCCGCCGTGATACAAGAGAAAAGATCATTGTTCCCTTTGATCGGCTTGAGGAAAAGGTTGACGAGCTGTTGAAATCCCTTGCACAGAACATTTACAACAAGGCACTTGAAAATATGGAAAAGCGCACATATACCTGCACAACAATGGACGAAATCAAGGAAAGCCTTGAAAAGAATGGCGACGGTTTTGTAAAGGCTATGTGGTGCGGCGAAGAGGAATGTGAGGATAAGGTCAAGGAAGTTACCGGTGTTGGTTCAAGATGTATCCCCGACGCACAGGAAAAGCTTTCGGACGTATGCGTCTGCTGCGGAAAGCCTGCAAAGTTTATGCTTTACTGGGGCAAGGCATATTGATAAACCTATGAATAAATATAAAGCTTTCGGTGATAATAAGCTGAAAGCTTTTTTTGTTCATATAAACGCAAATATATGAACAAAATGAATTTCTTAAAAAATATGTCGAAAGCTATTGACAACAGCCCAATCGGGTGATATAATAAGCTTAACAATTGAACAATCATTCAAATGAAAGGCGGTACCAATGGAAAACAACGATATTTTGCTTTGCCGGCAAAATTGCATACACGAAGACGTAATCAGCGTCGTAAGGGAAAAAATGCTGAAAAACGAGGATTTTGCCAAGCTGTCCTTATTTTTCAAGGCAATCAGCGACGAAACCAGAATAAAAATCCTGTTTTCACTTGCACAGTCGGAAATGTGCGTATGCGATATTGCAGCTCTTCTGGGAATGTCTGTTTCCGCTATTTCGCACCAGCTTAGACTGCTTAAGCAGGCTCAGCTTGTGAAGTTTGAAAAGCGAGGCAAGGTGGTTTATTACTCGTTGAACGACGAACACGTTAACACTGTGTTCAACAATGCACTTGAACACGTTATGGAATAATCTGCGGATTATTTTTGCCTAACGCTTGAATAAATGCTCAATTATTGAAATATGGAGGAAGCTATGGGGGAACTAAGGAAAAAGCAGTATGTGCTTAACGGGCTTGACTGCGCCAATTGTGCGGAAAAAATAAGAGCAAAAACGGAAAAGCTCGTGGAAATCGAAAAAGCCGAAATGAACTTTATGAAAAAGGAAATGACAGTTTATTTCGTTGAAAATGCGGACGAGCATTCGGTTTTTGAAAAGGTGGCAAAGGTGGCAAAGGACATTGAGCCTGATGTGGAAATTACCGAAAAAGCTTTGAAAAGCCTTGCAGTTAAGAAGTACATTCTTGAGGGACTGGACTGTGCTCATTGTGCTGAAAAAATCCGTGCAAAGGCAGAGGAATTGCAGGAAATCGAGTTGGCGGAGATGAATTTTGTGCAGAAGCAGCTGACTGTCCACATTAAAAAGGACGCAGACGAAAGCGCAG
>CAMDZU010000124.1 GCA_945910715.1 uncultured Clostridia bacterium | reverse complement strand
AATTTCTTATAGTAATGCAGTAAACATTTACTATATTACCGCAGAAAAATACTTGTTATTATCTCGGTTACATCGGTTACGCAGAACAATATGTACAATTTGTAACCCGCAATATATAATTTTTGTACAAATTTAAAAATAACGCTAAAGTTTTGCAGGAATGCCGCCGATATAAAGAATGTAAGGGCAAAAGCCCATATACGATACAGACCGTATCGGAAAAAAACATTAACCAAAGCTTCCGAAAGGATATCGGTGGCTAAGTATCAAGGAGGAAATATCATGGCAGGCATGGTAGTACAACACAATTTAAACGCTGTTAACGCAAACAACAAGATGAACATGAACGTTTCCGGCACAAAGAAGGCAACTGAAAAGTTATCTTCCGGTTACCAGATTAACCGTGCAGGCGACAACGCTGCAGGTCTTGCAATTTCTGAAAAGATGCGTTCACAGATCCGTGGTCTTTCACAGGCTACAAAGAATGCTAACGACGGTATCAGCCTTATCCAGACAGCTGAAGGCGGCTTAAACGAAACTCACTCCATTCTCCAGAGAATGAGAGAGCTTGCAGTTCAGTCAGCTAACGGTACATATCAGGATGATACAGACCGTGAAGCTATCCAGCTCGAAGTTGACGCTCTCAAGTCTGAAATCGACAGAATCTCCAGTGCTACAGAATACAACGGCATGAAGCTTCTCGACGGTTCTCTTGACAAGGGCACATCTTCAACAGATTTCGGTCCACGTTACGGCGTGCTCCTTTCTGCAAAGCTTGATTCTGCTACACTCGCTAACAACCTTTCACTTGAGGGTTCAACAATCACTTCCAGCATCACAGGCGTAATGGTTTCCTTAAAGGACGCAGCTTCCGGCGCAGGCAGCGAAAACGCTGAATGGAGCGATGATGGTAAGACATTAACTCTTAACTTAAAGGCAGGTCAGACTTATTCACAGGCTGACATCGACAAGCTGATTGCAGGCGCTACACAGGCTAAGGACGCTACACAGGCAGGTGCAGTTCCGGACGTTACATTCAATCTCAAGAGCGGTGTATTCACATTCTCTGAGGAAGAAGACTTCACAACAGCTACAGGCGTAAGAGCTGACAGTGGCGAAGTTGATTTAACTACTGCTCTTATGGGAAGCGGCGCAGCTCAGAACGATAAGTATGCTGACTCTATCAAGTTCACTGCTAACAACTACGGCGAAGACACTCGTGCAATCACAATCAAGACAGACGTTGCAGCAGGCAAGGAATGGGTTGAAACAACAGATTCCAAGGACGAAGGTATCGGCATCAAGAACGGCGAATTCACACTTCACCTTTCTACAGGCGTTGAGTACTCCGAAGGCGATATCGAAAACCTCTTAAAGAAGTCCGGTCTTGACTACACAATCTCCTTAACAGACCAGACAGCTGCTCCTGACGGCGACAAGGTATTCTATGCACAGACCAAGGATATTGATATCGCTGTTGATATGTCAACAAACGCAGGCGCAGGCCTCGGTGCTGACAAGATGACAGGCGACGGCGATGGTTTAACATTCCAGATCGGCGCTAACGGCGTAGAAGACCAGAGAGTAACTCTTTCTGTAGGCGATATGTCTTCAACAGCTCTTGGCGTTGCTAACGCTGACGTTTCTACACAGGACGCTGCTAACAAGGCTATCGAAATGGTTGACAGCGCAGTTAAGACTGTTTCTATGCAGAGAGCAAGCCTCGGTGCATTACAGAACAGACTTGAATACACTGTAAACAACCTGACAACAACTAACGAAAACCTGACAGCTGCTGAATCTCAGATCAGAGATACAGATATGGCATCAGAAATGATCAACTACACTAAGTACAACATTCTGCAGCAGGCTTCTCAGGCAATGCTCGCTCAGGCAAACCAGGCTCCACAGGCAGTTCTCCAGTTACTGGGCTAATTTGGAAAACTTATTTAAAGCCGGTTAAACAATTCGTTAAGTTAATTCACTTCCGATCAACCGCCGTATTATACGGCGGCTGACCGGAAGTTTCCAAAGTTAAATTTTAACAGAGCTTTGGAACTGATATTATTCATGGAGGATAATTATGAGCAAGTTTAAGAAAATCGTAGCCGGTATCCTTACAGCAGTTATGGCGGTTACTTCCGTAAGCGCTGTTACATTAACAGCTTCTGCTGAAGAAGCAACAGTTGTCTGGGTAAACGGCAAGGATATCAAGACCACAACAAAGAACAGCGACGGCACAAAGAATACAGAAATCACACGCTACAAGACAGCTGAAATCACATACGAAGGTAAGTATTCCGGCGGTAAGTGGACAGTTCTTGTTACACCTACAACAGTTAATACAGTTGAAAATTTCGTTGCTCTCTTTGATGAAAAGGGCAAGATTAAAAAGGATGCATCTGCCGACTTAAAGGACGCCAAGGCTATTGCTTCCGCTAAGATCAAGGAAGGCACAATCACAGTTACCGCAGGCAAGAAGGGCGGCGACGTTAACGTTTGGCTTTACGAATACAAGAACAAGAAGGTTGTTAACACCGCAACAATCAAGCCACAGGTTTGGAAGGTAACAGCTAAGGTTGCTGCTACAGGAATCGAAGTTAAGGACGCTAAGTCTGCTGCAGTTAAGGCTGCAACAGTTGAAGTAGGCGAAAAGGCTGAATTCACAGTTGCTGGTACAGTTAAGACCGGTACAGTTGACGCAGCTGCTACATACACAGCAACATTAAAGAAGGCTGACCAGGCTGCTAACTTAAAGGTTGAATATTCTAACGGCAAGCTTACAGTAACAGGCGTTAAGGCTGGCAACAAGGATAAGCCCGTTAAGGTTGCAGTTGTAATCAAGAACGTTGAATCCGGCAAGTCCGTAACATTTAACGTAACAGTTAAGGCTAAGGCTGCAAGCTCAGCTGCATAATCTGAACTTAACTCAATAATAAAAGGAACGAAGAAATTCGTTCCTTTTTCTTATGCAAAAAAACGTGGGGCTTTAAGGTGCGGTTTAATCTGTTTCAGGCTTGCTGTAACGGGCAAAGCTACATTGAACTATGTAAAGTTACGGCTCGGCGGAACAGCCCGAGGGGGCACCCCATATTGATTTTTATTAAATCAAGTTTCGAACCTCCGAGCAAAACCACTATAAAATAACAAAAAGAAATGGCTCGGCGGAACAGCCCGAGGGGGCACCCCATATTGATTTTTTATTAAATCAAGTTTCGCACCGCCGAGCAAAACCACTTTAAAATAACAAAAAGAAATGGCTCGGCGGAATAGCCCGAGGGGGCGCCCCTCATCTTGACAGCTTTGACAAAAACGCCTTTGTTCTCTCGTTGGACGGATTGTCGATTACGTCCTCGGGTCTTCCCTCCTCAATGACAACGCCGTTTGCCATAAAAACAACCCTGTCCGCAACATTCCTTGCAAAGTCAATTTCGTGGGTAACGATAACCATTGTCATGTGCTCCTCCGCAAGCTCCCGTATTACCTTCAGAATATCCCCCGTAAGCTCCGGGTCAAGGGCGCTGGTGGGCTCATCGAAGAAAAGCACCTGTGGATTGAGCGCCAATGCTCTTGCAATGGAAACACGCTGCTGCTGGCCGCCCGAAAGCTGATAGGGATAAGCGTCCGCCTTGTCCGAAAGCCCCATTTTGCGGAGCAGCTCCCTTGCCTCCTGCTCAACCTCTTTTTTGTCCCGTTTCTGCACCGAAACAGGAGCGTCCATAATGTTTTTCAGCACCGAATAATGAGGAAACAGATTGAAATTCTGGAACACCAGCCCGAAACAGGAGTACATCTGCCTCAGCTTTGCAGGAGGAGCGTAAACCGAAGCCCCGTTTGTATTCTGTGCGGCATACTCGCCCATATACACAAGGTCGCCGCCGTCAAGGCGCTCCAGCATTGTTGCACAGCGGAGGAGAGTGGATTTACCCGAGCCCGACGGACCGATTATACCCACAACCTCGCCCTTTTCAACGGAAAGTGAAATGTCCTTAAGGACTTCGAACCCGTCAAAGGATTTTTTAGCGTTTCTGATTTCAAGTACCTTCATCTGTAATACCCCAGTTTCTTTTCAACACGCTCCATAACAAGAGCAACGATAAGGTTGAAAACGTAGTAGAAAATGCCTGCCGCAACAAAGGCGGTCATTGTCTTTTCGGCGGCGGCAATTGCCTTTGCGTTGGTGAACATTTCCGGCACAGCAAGGGCAAAGGACAGGGACGTGTCCTTGATAAGGGTGATTACCTCGTTGGTAACGGGAGGGATAATGCGCTTTACCACCTGCGGGAAAATGATTTTCGCAAAGGTCTGCGTTCTCGTGTAGCCAAGCACCTTTGCCGCCTCGTATTGTCCCTTTGGCATTGACTCTATACCGCTTCGGTATATTTCCGCAAAATATGCCGCATAGTTAAGGGAAAAGCCGATTATTACGGCAACAAAGCGGTAGTCGTTGGAAATATTTATGCCGAAAATGAAGTAAGGTCCGTAAAACACCACCAGCAATTGCAGCATTAAGGGAGTGCCTCTCATAACGGATATGTACGCACGCATTGCCGTGCGGAGGATTATGTTTTTCGACATTCTGCCAAAGGTAATAAGCAGTCCCAGCGGCAGAGAAAAAATAAGGGTCAGCGTAAAAATGGCAACAGAGGTAATCATTCCGTCGCAAAGCTTAGTGAGGATAGTTTCGATACTCATAGAAATTCCTTTTCGGTTTTGATAAAGGGCTGCGCTCCTTGCCCTGTTTTTTGGTTTTTAGGTTGGTTGTAAGGGGGCTGCTCGCCCCTTTTTGATTTACCCTCGTCGGGGGGATTGGGGGCTTCGCCCCCCTGGCTCCCTCGGTTTTGTGTTTGTTTGGTTTATATGTTGGTGGGGAGGGGGCTTCTCGCCCCCTTGACCCCCTCGGTTTTGTGTTGTTTGTGGTTTTTATGTTGGTGGATAGGGGGCTACTCGCCCCCTTGATAGTGTTGTATCTGATTATAAGGTTGCGATAACCCCTCGCCCTTTTCTTTGCGTGCACAAAGAAAAGGGAAAAGAAATGCACCTGCTCAAACGCCGCAGGGGGCTGCGCCGCGCTTCAAACATAGTATTCAATCCTGCTTCGCAGGATTTCATA
>CAMDZU010000123.1 GCA_945910715.1 uncultured Clostridia bacterium | reverse complement strand
TCGTAATAAATCATGGCGGGGGTGTTGTCGCCGGTGTTCACCCGGCGCAGCGGGTCGCCCACCACGGATTTGCGCAGATAGCCCTCCGCATAGCCTTGGCGTACGCCCTCGTTCACCGCGTCGGAAATATCTCCGCCCGAAATACGCACAATGCGCATTGCAAGGGCAAGTCCCAGTCCGTTTCCCTCGGAGGAGCGTGAACGGTCGCCCTGGTAGAATTTCTCGAAAATGTGTTTTTTTACATTGTCGGACATTCCGATTCCGCTGTCGGAAATTTTCACGGTTACAATATCCTTTTTTGATGTAAGGGAAACGCTGATTTTGCCGCCCTTGTCGCTGAACTTAATTGCATTGCCGATAATGTTTGTCCATACCTGCGCCAGAAGCTCTTCACTGCCTTTGAATTTTACGGTGGCAAGGTCGATGTCAAGGTCGATTTCCTTTGCGCTCCAGAGCTGCTCAAGGGAAAGAATTGCTTGTCTAATCTGCTCGTCAAGGCGGAAAATATTCTCGTGAATCTGCATTTCGCCATTTTCCAGCTTTGAGATTTTCAGAATGTTGCTGGTAAGGGTGGAGAGCTTTTTGGTGCTTTCGATAATTCTTGCTGTGTAGTCGTGCCGCTCCTCGGCGGTAAGCTCGTCGTTCTGCAAAAGGGTTGCGTAGCCCTCTATTGCCGCAATTGGGGTTTTCATTTCGTGGGAAACGTTGGTGACAAAATCAGAGCGCAGAGTTTCCGTGCTGCCTAATTCCTGCACCATTTTGTTGAAGCTGACTGCCGCCTGCCGCAGCTCGTCTATGGAAATGTTTTCGTTTAGCCTGACGGTGAAATCGCCCTTTGCAACCTTTCTTGCCGCCTTTGTAAAGGAGGTTATGGGATTAAGCATTTTTTGGCTGATTATCACGGAAATAGCCGTTCCTATGCAGCAGCTTACAAGCAGATACCCAAGCAGAGGCAGAATCGGATTTAGTCCAAGGTTGATTGTTATGCCGAAAACGTGGACAAGTATAATTGACGATACCGCAAGAATGAGGGTGGAGGCCAGCATTACAAAGAAAATAATCAGTACAAAATACCACCAAAGTCCCGAAAAGCTGTCGCTGTCACGCTTTTTCAACTTTTACGCACCACCTTATAGCCAAGACCTCTCACGGTCATAATTTCAAAGTCCTTGTTTTCCTTAAAGCGCTCACGGAGCCTGTTTATATGCACGTCAACTGTTCTTGCGTCGGATTCGGATTCCATTCCCCATATTTCGTCCATAAGCTGCTGACGGGTGAAAATCCTGTTTGGGTAGGAAATCAGCTTGTACAGCAGATAAAACTCCTTCTGGGGCAAAACGCTTGTCCTGTCCTCCCATTTTACGGAAAGTGCGTCGTAATCAAGCTGGGTATTTCCGCAGATTATTTTGTGCTCGTTGGAAATTTTCGCTCTGCGGAGCAATGCCCCCACACGGAGCACCATTTCGTTTACGTCAATGGGCTTTACCATATAATCGTCCGAGCCGAGGGAAAAGCCCTTTTGCTTAGACTCAAAATCCTCTCTTGCCGTAATCATCAGAATAGGCATATTGAAGCCTGCGTCACGGAGCTGACTTGTCAGCTCATAGCCGTCCATTTCGGGCATCATTATATCCGAAATAATCAGGTCAACAATTTCCTTATCCAGTATTTCAAGGGCGGCAGTGCCGTTTTCTGCGCCTATTGCGTTATATCCGTTTTTGGTAAGTACCGTGCAGAGCAGTCTTCGCATCTGTATATCGTCTTCAACTACCATTATATTAAACATAAAAAATAACTCCGTTCGTAAAGCATTTTATTTTATGTTATCAATTTTATTTAAACTGAGTTTTAATCAATTAGTTTATTTTTAGTTTACAAAAGGGTGTTATACTCTGAACAAATCAAGGTTATTATCGGCTGACAGCTCCAATAATCACTTTCACACTGTTTTTACCCCATTTCAATTTCATAAATTACATTCCTGTCAGCTGCTAATATAAAACAAAAGCTTCGGTTAACAGCCGAAGCTTTTCGTTTCACTGATTCAGATGGCTTTCGGTAAAGCTGTCAAATTCGCTTTCGGGAATAGGTCTTGCAAAGAAGAAGCCCTGTACCATATCGCAGTTGTTTTCACGGAGGAATTTAACCTGCTCCTCCGTTTCAACGCCCTCGCAGATAACGGAAATCTTCATTTTGTTCGCCATTCCGATAATGCTTGAAACAACAATGCCGTCGTTGTTTGCAAGAGTGCTGTTGCTTAAGAACTCCTTGTCGATTTTGAGAATATCAACAGGCAGGTTTTTAAGCAGATTGAGGGATGAAAAGCCTGAGCCGAAATCGTCTATTGAAACCAAATAGCCCGAATTTTTCATTTCGTCCATTGTATGTATTGCGGCGTCCCGATTTTCAAGGAAAACGCTTTCCGTAAGTTCAAACTCGATTAAATCGGAGGGGATTTGGTATTTGTTTATAATGCCGTTTACAATGTCAAGAAAGTCGGGGTCCTTTAAGTGAACTCTTGAAACATTGACGGAAATTGGGACGATTTTTCTGCCCTCGTCAAGGTGCCTTCTGATGAATTTGCACACCTGCTCGTAAACGTAGTAGTCCACGTTTACAATAAAGCCGTTTCGTTCAAGATAGGGTATAAAGCTGTCGGGGCGGACAATTGTGCCGTCGGGCTTTTTCCAGCGCACAAGCGCCTCTGCACCAACGAGAGAGTTGGTTTTAAGCTCGAATTTAGGCTGATAGTAAACCACGAACTCGTGATTTTTCAAAGCGTCCTTTGCCTTGCTTACAATCTCGATTGAGTAGTTTATCTCCGACTTCATTTTTTCGTCAAAGATTACGCAGCAGTTTTCAAGGTTCTTTTTTGCCTCTCGCCTTGCAATGTTCACGTTATCCACAGCAACGCCCATATCAATGCTTTTGCAGTCCTCCACAATGTAAATTCCCGCCGCACAGGTAATGGAGCACTCGCTGTTGAGCGCTTTTTCGTCCTCGGTAAATTTGTTGAGGAATTTCAGCATTGTATCTGAGATTCTGTCGGGGTCGTCAATTCTCATAAAGATAAGGAACTTATCCGAGAAAATTCTGCTGCTGCATTTCATAGGAGTTTCAATGCTGTTTATTTTTTCCGCAAAGCGGCACAGGATACGGTCGCCGTATTCGCCGCCGAACTTTTCGTTTACAAATTTGAAGCTGTTTATATCGCAGTAGATAAACGCAAACTTATCGCCCTTAAAGCTTTTTTCCGCAATATCAAGGACGGTGTCCCTGAACAGATTGTAGCAGGGAAGTCCCGTAAGCTTATCGTAATTTGTAAGCTTATCTACCATTGTGGTAGCCTTTTCAAAGGCTCTCATTTTAAGGAGATAGGAGGAAATAATTTTGCTTATGGTTTTAAGGGTGCGTACCTCGTCAATTGACCATACCTTGTGCCTGAAGCACTCGTTGAAGCAGACGCAGCCCTTGTATTCGCCGTATTCGGTAATTGCGCAGCTCAATGCCGAAATGGTGTCCATCTGGTCAAAAAGGCTGAAACGGGCTTCATTGCCGTCATTTTCCGTTGTGTCGGGCGAAAAGTCAATATCGTTGTTGTCGTAGGAGGAAACTACGTCGCTCCACTGCTTTTCGGTAAGAACAACGGTTTCTCCAAGCTGCGGCTTTGTGTTTTTTGAGCACCACTGATAGGTATATTTAAGGGAGAAGGAGTTGTCCTCCGCTTCCAGAATGCTTACACGGCTTAAATTGAAATGCTTGCCGACCTTGCCGAGAAGCAGAGTTATTGCGCTTGCAACATCTCTTGTCTTGTTCATTACGTCAAAGGCAAAGTCTGTGATTTCCGTATCGAAAACGCTGTTTGATACGTTAAGGGCAGAATCCTTCTTGTAGCGGTTGACGTGGATAAGATTTTCGCCTGTTTCAAGAGAAAGGTCGTTTTCCTCGCTATAAAAGGTAAAGCAGTTCTTGCCCTCGTTCTTTGAAGAATAAAGGGCAACGTCCGCCTTTCTGAAAAGCTCGTCATAGGTGTCGCCGTCGGTGGGGAATACGGAAATGCCAAGGCTTCCCGTGATTTTGTCCCCGTTTTCTCCCGAATACAGCAGCTCGAAAATACGGCAGATGTCAGCCGCCTTGCTTTCAATGTGAGCACGCTGCTTGATTCCACGGAGAAATACAAGAAACTCATCGCCGCCTATTCTTCCCACAACGTCGCTGGTTCTGAACAGGTCCTGCATTTCCTGCGACAGATCCACAAGGATACTGTCGCCGAAAAGATGACCCTTGCTGTCGTTTACCTGCTTGAAGTTGTCAACGTCAATGATGATAAGGGCGTCAAGGGTTTCACGGCTGTCCGTTCTCAGATAATCCTTTATAAGGGAACGTGTGGTGGCTTTGTTGTATATCTTGGTGAGAGGGTCCCGTTCCGCCTTGTCAATAAGGCGGCGCTCTGCGTCCTTACGCTCGGAAATGTTCAGCAGGGTGCCTATTACACGGACGGAAACGCCGCTGTCATCGGTTATGGACCTGCCCTGAATCTTGTACCAGTTATAGTCCCCTGTATCCCTGTTCAGCAGGCGCAGCTCGGCAATTACCGAATCGTGTCCCAGCCGCATATTGTCGCAGATACGCTCAAAGGTGTCCAGATCGTCTTCATAAATAAGCTTTTTTGCCTTGGCTTCGTTTTCAAAATCGGTGTATGTGATTGTACTGCAAAGCTGGCCGTTTCTGTATTTGCTGAAAACAACGGTTTCCGTTTTCATGTCAAAGTCGAAAAGCATATCAGCAGACAGTGAGGCGGTGGTGGTAAGCTTAACCCATTCCTTCAAGTCGGGCTTGCAGGAGGTAATGTCGGTTACAGCGCAGGTTACGGTAAGGATACCGCCTGCGTTTTCGTTGATTTCGCCCTCTGCCTTAAGCCATTTGCTTTCGCCGGATTTGTCCGCAGCGATATATTCGAAATCAAAGCAGTCCCCGGCCTTGTTGTTATTTCTTACCGCTTCCTTCAGCTTTGCGGTAAAGGCCTCGCCTGTAATTCTGGAGCCTGAGCCGCTTATATGAAGCGAAAGATATTCAGACCTTGAATAGCCCATAAGGGAGAAAAACCTGTCTGTGGCATGAATTATTT
>CAMDZU010000122.1 GCA_945910715.1 uncultured Clostridia bacterium | reverse complement strand
TGCGTGTGTTTCTCGAAGTCTGAAGCTTGTCGAAAAATACTTTTTCGACAAGCTCAACCACTGCAAGCAGAAACTTGCAGTGGTTTTTTTATGCGCTGACAACCCCGTCCTTTATTCTGATAATTCTCTCCGCCGTCCTTGCCGCATTGTCGTCGTGAGTAATCAGCACAACGGTTTTTCCCGATTTATTCAGGCTATGGAGAATATCCATAATAATTCCTCCCGAGCGGCTGTCAAGGTTTCCGCAAGGCTCGTCTGCAAGTATTACGGGGGGACAAGCGGCAATTGCTCTGGCAATGGCTACTCTTTGCTGTTGTCCTCCCGAAAGCTGATTGGGCTTGTGCTCCGCTCTTGATGACAGCCCCACAAGCTCCAGCGCATTTTTAACAAGCTCCGTTCTTTCCGCACGGCGCATTCTGCGGTAAATCAGCGGCAATTCAACATTTTCGGCGGCGGTAAGTGTGGGTATAAGGTTGAAGCCCTGAAAAACAAATCCGATTTTTTCATTGCGGATAACGCTTAGCCTGTTCTGCGAAAGGCTTGAAATTTTTTCGCCGTCAAGGAAATATTCGCCCCTTGTTGCGGTGTCAAGACAGCCGATAATGTTCATCAGCGTGGTTTTTCCCGAGCCGCTTGCGCCCACAATGGCGGCAAATTCGCCCTTGGGAATAGTAAAGCTTACGTTCGTAAGAGCGTGGAGGCAGTTTTCCCCCATTTTATAGTCCGTAAATATCTCTTTTATCCTTATCAAGCTTATTCCTCCTTTCGGGAGCGTTTTCGGGCGGGTCGAAATAGCAGCAGGGCGAGGTGAGAGCGTTGGTTATCTTTGCGCTTCCCTCAAGACCGCAGTAGCCCTCCTTCTGATAGCGGCACTTTTCGTTGCAGAGTATCAAGTTCATAGCAAAACCTCTTTGTTTTTTGTTTTATTGTGACATTATTTTTTTCAAATATTCCATAATATTTCGGGATATTTCTGTCACAATATACTTTGGGCAACACCGCACAAAGACCGCCTGACGGCTTTGCGTACGCCTTGCTTTCATCTTTTCCGTCATCTTGCACAAATTTCGCTTGACTGGCGCTAGCCGGCCTGCACTCAATTTATACAATCTGACGAAAAATCTGACTTCGCAATCCGCACACAATCTTTGTGCGGTATTGCCTTTGGAAAACATAAACGAAAGGGAAAAGCCATGATCAATAAAAATATCATAAAAATATCCGCCCTTGTTATTGCGGCGGCAGGGGGAGTATATGGTGTAATATCCGCTCCTGAGGCTGTTGAAAGCTTTGTTCCCACAGTTTCAACGGTTGAAATGGGCGCAAGGGAATACTGCGAAACAGTTTCGGCGGCAGGCACTATTGAAAAATCCGACGACTGGTATGTTACGGTGGCGGTGGGCGAAAGCGACATACGCAAGGTGGAAATCGGGCAGCAGGCATATCTCAGCGGAGCGGCATTCGACAGCGACAGATATACTGCAAGAGTGATAAAAATTGCGGACTTTGCAAGGCAGAAGGTGACCCTTACAGCGTCGGAAACGGTGGTTGACGTAACGCTGCGGCTTGACAATCCCGACGAATATCTGCGCCCCGGATATACCGCCGTTGCCGCAATAGAAGTTACTCAGCCGAAAACCGTATATACCTTGCCCTACAATGTAATCTGTCAGGACGATAACGGTGAATATGTTTATGCGTTAAGGGACGGAAATGTGGTGCGCTGCGACATTGAAACGGGTGTTGAATTTGAAGAGGGAACGGAAATAAAGTCGGGCATAGACCTTGCCGATAAAATAATAACCTCCCCCGAAAGCGTAGCGGCAGGGGCTGCAGCAAGGGAGGAAATATGCGGATAGATCTTGGCATTTCGGGAATTTTAAGGAGCAAGACCCGTTCCGCTCTTACAATGACAGGCATTGCGGTAGGAGTTTTTGCGGTGGTGATAATTTCGGCGCTGGGCTCAATCGGAACGGCTGAAATTGCAGATACGCTCAATGTAATGGGAATAAACTCGGTAATGGTCCAGCCTGCGGAAACCGTTTCGGACATTACACTTGACGATGAGGATATAGCGGTGCTTGCAAGGGTGGACGGAGTTGACAAGGCGATGCCCTTAATGGCAAGCGTTACCGAAACAAAGCTTATCGGACAAAGCGTTGACTGCGTTGCGTGGGGCGTTGACAGTCAGGCAAAGGACATCATCTCCATTACCCCAAAGCACGGCAGACTGGTAAACAACAGCGACGTTGCCGCCAACCGCAGAGTATGCGTTGTGGACGAAAAAATGGCGGTGGAAACCTACGGCAGAAGCAATATTGTTGGCAAAACCGTAAAGGTGCTGCTTGGGGGCGCATACTATGATTTTGAGGTGATAGGCGTGGCGCAGTCGGGCATAAGCTCGCTCCAGAGCGCACTTTCCAATATTATCCCCGACTTTGTGTATATCCCCTACACCACAATGCAGGCGATTACAGGCCGCACTACCTATGACAGAATAGCAGTGCTTGTAAACAACGCACTCAATGAGGACAGCGGAGTTACCGACCGTATTCAGACCGCCATTAACGCTAGCAAGGAGGTTGAGTCGGGAATATGCGTAAACAACCTTTTGCAGCAGAAATCACAAATGGAAAGCATTATGGGCATACTTACCCTTGTGCTGTCCCTTATTGCGGGAATTTCCCTGTTCGTATCGGGAATTACCGTTATGACCACCATGCTTGTCAGCGTTAACGAGCGCACCCGTGAAATCGGCATAAAGAAGTCTATCGGAGCAAAAAACAAGGATATAATGCTTGAGTTTCTTGTTGAAAGCGTAATGCTTTCCGCAATGGGAAGCGGAATAGGAACGGCTCTCGGACTGCTTGCGGCTCTCGTCGGCTGCTGTGTAATGGGAGCGGAATTTATTGTAAACTGGGGAATGATTTTACTCGCCTTTGGAGTATCGGTGGCAATGGGTGCGGTTTTCGGTGTCTATCCTGCAAGAAAAGCAGCTAAAATGAAGCCTATTGACGCTTTGAGAAATTAGGGCGGAACAAAAAATGAAAGCTCCAATCCGCTTTTATTGTTGCAGGCGACGCAGTATCTGACGTTTTTTCTCCTAAGGGATTGATTTTCAGCTGAATATTGCAATTATCCTCCGTTTGTAGTAGAATATTAAATAAACGGAGGTACTTATGAAAAAATTATTGATTGTTGTTGACTATCAGACGGACTTTGTAAGCGGCATACTGGGTTCTCCCGCCGCCGCAGAAATTGAGGACGAAATCTGCCGCAAAATAAACCGATACCGCAGCGAAAACGCCGACATTGTTTTTACAATGGACACCCACGGCAAGGACTATGCCGGAACAGACGAGGGCAGAAAGCTGCCTATGCACTGCGAAAAGGACAGCGAGGGCTGGCAGCTTTACGGCAAGGTGCGTAAGCTTAAGCAGGACTGCGACAGATACTTCTGCAAAAACACCTTTGGCAGCGCCGAGCTGTATGATTATCTCCGCAGTAATACCTATGACCTTGTGGAGCTTTGCGGAGTTGTTACGGATATATGCGTTATCAGCAACGCTGTCCTTGTACGCACCGCAAATCCTGCCTGTGAAATTATCGTTGACGCAAAGGCGGTTTCGGGCGGCAAATGGGGACTCGATACAATGAAAAGTATGCTGATGAATGTTATTAACTATGACGAGGTTTGATATGGAAGAGCTGCGTGACAAAAACGGACTTACCGAAAAGGAATTTCTTGCAAATTACACCGTAAAGGACTACCCCCGACCCTCCGTTACCGCCGATATATGCATTTTTGCACGGGAAAAGGGCAGGGTAAAGCTGCTTATGATTAAGCGGGGCGGACACCCATGTCTTGGAATGTGGGCATTGCCGGGAGGCTTTTCCAACCCCGACGAAACCGTTGACAGCGCCGCCGCACGGGAGCTTGAGGAGGAAACAGGGGTAAAAAATATGCATCTTGAGCAGCTCGGCTTATTCAGCGACCCCCGGCGTGACCCAAGAACATGGGTAATGACCTGCGCTTTTATGGCGGTTACGGAAAGCTCCGATTTGGGCGAAAAGGCAAATGACGACGCGGACGATACCGCCTGGTTTGAGGTGGAGCTTAAAGAAAACAGGCTTGCTCTCACTTCCTCAAAGGCGGTAATTTCCGCTGACCTTGACATTTCCGAAACCAAAACCAGCTTCGGCACAATAACCCATATTGACATAAAGCAGAATAACGGAATTGCCTTTGACCATGCCAAAATTATTGCAAGCGCAATACTAAGGCTGAGGGAACGAAAAGTCATCTGATTAAGGCCTGCACCGCTCAAAATGGCGCAGGCTTTTTTCCGCAACCGCATTGTCAACCTCCGCTTGCGCCATAAGTAAACCAATAGTTGATAAGAAAATTTTAATTTGCAACCCAAAGTTGCTTGCAAATAAAACCGTGATATGCTAACATATAGACATCAAAACCGAGAGAGGCATTTATGAAGAAAAAAGAAAAAGACAAAAACAAAGACCCCAACGAAAAGAACTACGGTCTGTTTCAAAACATGATGTACGTTCTTAAAGGAATAATAAAGCATCAGAAATCACTGTTTTTCCTGATGATACTTTATTCCTTTACCTGTGCGGCAATGTCCCTTATGTGGACCATTATCGTAAAGTACATACTGGACTATGTTCAGACAGCCCTTCAGACGGGGAATACCGCCGACTTTATGCCGCTGCTTATGCTGGTGCTTGCAACAACGGCGGTGGAAATTATAATGATGGGCGCAAATACCTTCTGCAACGCAACTATGTGGTGGAAGTTCGTTTACGTCCGCTTCAAGTTCATTTCAATGCGAATGGCAAAATCCATGTCCATGAAGTACGAGCAGCTTGAAACACCCAAAATGCTTGACAGTATGCAGAAAGCCATGAACGCTACGGGCAACAACTCCAACGGCGTTGAGGGTCTTATCCGCAATTTATGCGCCTTTATGGTGGCCTTTGTGAAAATTGTCGCTTCCGCCGCAATTATCTTCACTCTTAACCCCATTGTCGTGCTGGTTATGCTTGCTCTTGCCTTTGTTCAGTTCCTTTTCTTCGACTATACAAAGAAAAAGGACAAAAAGCAGGTATGGGA
>CAMDZU010000121.1 GCA_945910715.1 uncultured Clostridia bacterium | reverse complement strand
TTTAGGGGACGGCCCTGCAGGAATATCGGCGGCTCTTTATACGGTACGGGGCGGAATTGATACCACCATAATTTCAAATGGGACAAGCGCTTTGCTGAAAACGAAAAAAATAGAGAATTACTACGGCTTTTCCGATACAATAAGCGGCGCAGAGCTTTATGAGAACGGCAGACAGGGAGCATTGCGGCTGGGAGCGGAAATTATAACCGACGAAATAACCTCAATAGACTGGAACGGAAGCTTTATTCTTACGGGAGTAAAAGGCGAATTCAAGGCGGACGCTGTGGTGCTTGCAACAGGCTCTTCAAGAAAAACGCCGAATATAAAAGGACTTGCCGACCTTGAGGGCAAGGGAGTAAGCTACTGCGCCTCCTGTGACGCATTCTTTTACAGAGGAAAGGACGTGGCTGTAATAGGCTCGGGGGAATTTGCGCTCCACGAGGCAGGAGCTCTTGAACCGCTGGTTAATTCCGTTACGATATGCACAAACGGAGAAAAAACAGCCATAGAGCCAAAGGGCAAAATAAAGCTTGTCACGAATAAAATAGAGGAAATTTCGGGTGAAAATCACGTTGAGGGCATTGTGCTTGAAAATGGCGAAAGGTTAAGCGTAAGCGGCGTATTTATCGCTCTGGGCGTTGCGGGAAGCGCCGCCTTTGCACGGAAAATCGGCGCATTTACCGAGGGAAACAGAATCACCGTTGACGAAAATATGATGACAAGCGTTCCCGGACTTTTTGCCGCCGGGGACTGCACCGGAGGACTTCTTCAGATATGCAAGGCGGTTTACGAGGGCGGAAAAGCAGGCACGGAGGTAATAAAGTTCCTCAGAAAAGCCGAAAAAGACTTGTAAAATCCTATAAACAGCAGTATAATAGTATCAATAAATAAAAAGGCGGTCTTGCTATGAACAACGATAATCTTGCCATGCTCTGCGACTTTTACGAGTTCACCATGAGCAACGGCTATTTCAAAAACGGCTTTTACAAGCGCAACACTTACTTTGATGTATTTTTCCGTTCCGTCCCCGACAACGGCGGCTTTGCCATTGCGGCAGGACTTGAACAGCTTATTGACTATATCGAAAATCTTCACTTTACTCCCGAGGACATAAAGTATCTTCACGACAAGGGCATTTTTGACGATGAATTCTTAGCTTATCTTGCGGATTTCAGATTTACGGGAGATATTTACGCCGTTCCCGAGGGTACTCCTGTTTTCCCCAACGAGCCTGTTTTAACGGTAAAAGCTCCCGCAATAGAGGCACAGCTTATCGAAACCTTTACCCTGCTGACCCTTAATCACCAGTCCCTTATTGCCACGAAGGCAAACAGAATCGTCCGTGCCGCAAACGGCCGTGCAGTGCTGGAATTCGGCTCAAGACGGGCTCAGGGCGCAAACGGCGCTGTTGACGGAGCAAGGGCGGCTTATATCGGCGGCTGCGTGGGAACAGCCTGCGTGCTTACCGACCGCAAGTACAATGTTCCTGCTGTGGGAACAATGGCTCATTCCTGGATTCAGATGTTCGATTCGGAATACGAGGCTTTCAAGACCTATTGTGAGCTTTATCCCAATAACGCTGTACTGCTTGTAGATACCTATTCAACCCTGAAAAGCGGCATTCCCAACGCAATAAAGGTGTTCAAGGAGATCCTTGTGCCAAAGGGCATAACCAATTTCGGAATACGTCTTGATTCGGGGGATATTGCCTATTTATCCAAGAAAGCAAGAAAAATGCTTGACGAGGCAGGACTTACCACCTGTAAAATTGTGGCTTCAAATTCCCTCGACGAGCATCTTATCCGTGATTTATTTATGCAGGGTGCGAAAATCGACACTTTCGGAGTAGGCGAGCGTCTTATCACCGCAAAAAGCGAATCGGTTTTCGGCGGCGTTTACAAGCTTGTTGCCGTTGAGGACGAGAATGGAACGATTATCCCCAAAATCAAGGTCAGCGAAAACATTTCCAAGATAACCAACCCTCATTTCAAAAAGGTTTACCGCCTTTTCGACAATGAAACGGGAAAGGCAATCGCCGACCAGCTTTGCGTTTATGATGAATCCATTGACGACAGCAGAGAGCTTGTTATTTTCGACCAGAACGCTACATGGAAAACCAAAAAGCTTACCAATTTTACTGCAAAGGAGCTGCTTGTGCCTGTTTTCATCAAGGGCAAAAGAGTTTATGACAGCCCCGATATTCACTCCATACAGAAATACTGCGCCGAGCAGCTTGATTTGCTGTGGGACGAGGTGAAGCGCTTTGAAAATCCTCACAGCTACTATGTTGATTTATCGGAAAAGCTGTGGAATATAAAGCACGTTCTGCTTTCCACCGTGGGAGGCTGATTTGGTCTTGCCTAAAAAATATTGCCGCAGAGAGTATGCTCTGCGGCAATTTTCTTTATTCCGTTATGGCATTTATCCCAGTCTTAACATTTCGTCAATGCATTTTCTCGCTTCGGCAATATCTTCCTCTGACATTTCTATTTTAAAGGCATTGCCATTGCCTATTCCCTCAAGGGATTTGTAAACGTCCATAAGTGTCGTAAGCTTCATATTGGGGCAAAGAATCTTCTTTGACAGAATATAGAACTCCTTGTCGGGACATTCGTACTGAAGATGCTCCGCAATGCTGATTTCAGTTCCGATAATGAACTCTTTGCAGTCGGATTTCTTTGCATAGTTCATAATGCCTGCCGTTGAGCCAACATAGTCTGCCTTTGCCACAACTGCGGGAACACATTCGGGGTGAACAAGCACTTTTGCGTTAGGGTGGAGGGCTTTCGCCTTATCAACCTCGTCCGCTGTTACGGAAGCGTGAACGGGACAACCGCCCTGAATAAGCTTTATGTCCTTTTCGGGAACATTGCGCTTTACATAATCCCCAAGGTTGCAATCGGGGATAAAAAGAATCTTGTCCGCCTCCATTTTCTTCACAATGGTAAGCGCCGAAGATGAAGTCACGCAAACGTCGCAGAGCTTTTTGAGAGCTGCGGTGGTGTTTATGTAGGCAACCACCTTTCTGTCAGGCTCCTGCTTTTTCATATATTCCAGCATTTCAGGCTCAAGCTGTTCGGCCATGGGGCAGCCTGCCATGGGGTTTGCAAGATAAACGTCCTTTTCGGGGTTCAGCATTTTGGCGGTTTCAGCCATAAAATGAACGCCGCAGAACAGAATGTTTTTCTGGGGACACTGTCTTGCCTTGTCGCTTAAAGCAAAGGAATCCCCTGTTATATCAGCAATTTCAACAATCTCTCTTGCCTGATAGGAATGTGCCAGTATAGCAACGTCCTTTTCCTTTTTCAGCTGTAATATTTTCTCCTGAATATCCTTTATCATAGCTATGCTTCCTTTCGTTTGCATATAATGTTCTATTATATATTCATATTATATTGCACAGCCGCTCTCCTGTCAATATTCAATTTAAACTATTTCCTAATCAACCTATAGACTTTGTCTATAGGTTGAGCCCACCGCTTTGCGGTGGGTGCGGCAAAGCCGCAGGAAAGCCGTTCAATACTAATTCCGTCAAAACCATAGGTTTTGACTTGCCGCCTTATTGGCGGCTCTCCTTATAGACCTTGTCTATAAGGAGATTAGGAATTAGTATTTCATATCAGTTTTTCCGTATAAAGTTTGAAATTATGACAATTTCCCATTGCAAAAAGCAATAAAATGTATTATAATTAAAAAGTTGAATGCTGTATTGTAATATATAGCCATTGCTATTTCATATATATCAGGAGAGCTTATGATTTTTGCGGATTTATTTTTTCTGTACGCATTTCTGCCTGCCTGCATTATTCTTTACTTTCTGACAAAGAACATTGCCTGGCGGAACGGAGTGCTTATACTCTTTTCACTTATTTTCTACGCATGGGGAGAGCCCTTGTGGATTATCCTGCTGCTGTTCAGCGTTACTGCCAATTACTTATTCGGACTGCTTATCGACAAATGGCGAGGTACTTCAAAGGCTAAGCTGCCTGTTATTTTTGCACTGGTTACAAGCCTTGGTCTGCTGGCGGTATTCAAGTACAGCGGCTTTGTGGTGGAAAACCTTAATGCAGTACTTCCCTTTGATATTCCCGTACCCGATATTTCCCTGCCTATCGGCATAAGCTTCTACACCTTCCAGATCATTTCCTACATAATGGACGCATACTGGGGCAAGGTCAAGGTTCAGCGCAGCTATGCACGTTTTCTGCTTTACGTTTCAATGTTCCCTCAGCTTGTAGCCGGACCAATCGTCCGCTACAGCGTTGTTGAGCAGGAAATGGGCTGTCGGAAAACAACCGCAGAGGACCTTAGCGCTGGCATTTCAAGACTTGCCACAGGTCTTGCCAAAAAAGTAATCATTGCAAACAACCTGTCTGTAGTAGTGGATTCCTTTCTTGGAGCAACAAGCCTTTCAAGCGTGTCGGTCCTTGGCACATGGTACGGCGTAATTCTTTACGCAATGCAGGTTTACTTCGATTTCTCGGGCTATTCGGATATGGCAATCGGTCTTGGCAGGATTTTCGGCTTCCACTTCGACGAAAACTTCAAGTACCCCTTTATCTGCCGCAATATAACCGAGTTCTGGCAGAGATGGCACATTTCTCTCGGCTCGTTCTTCCGTGATTATCTGCTGTACGTTCCTATATTCGGCAAGCGCAGACAGTATTTAAGCCTGTTCCTTGTATGGTTCAGCACAGGTCTTTGGCACGGCGCAAGCTGGAACTTCATTATATGGGGTCTGTACTTCGGCTTGTTCATCTTCCTTGAACGCAAAGTGGGCAACAAACGAATGAGAAAAATCCCGTCGGTGATAATGCACATTTATAATAAGGTAGTTATTGTTCTCGGCTTCGGCATTTTCTATTTCACGGATATAGGCCGTCTTGGGGATTTCTTCAAGAACCTTGTTGGCGCAAACGGAAACGTCTTTACGGACAGCGTAACCGCCGCTTCTTTTATGAACAACATCTTCCTGATTATTGCGGCGCTGATATTCTGCCTACCCGTTGTTCCCAGGCTTAAAGCCTTTGTGGAAAAGAAAACAGCTTCAATGGTCCTTACGGGAACAGCAACCGTCGTATGCAACACTGCCTGTCTCCTCGTCCGCACCGTAATACTTGTAAATCCACCAAACACTCCGTTTTTA
>CAMDZU010000120.1 GCA_945910715.1 uncultured Clostridia bacterium | reverse complement strand
GAATATACTGAATGTCGGAAAGCGTTCTGATTTTATCGGGGTTGATTCCCGCATTGTCGAATTTGTCCTTATACAGCTTTACATTGTTGTAGCAGTAATGCACAAGGCTTTTAAGGCGCTCAAGCTGAATCTCCTCCAGCTTTTTTCTTGGCATTGTTTCAATTTCTTTGTCAAAAAACATTGGTTTATCCGTCCTTTATTTTAATTATGTAATATGTTCAGACAGGGTGAAAGGGCAAGCGGAAACTTGCCCTGTTTTTATATAAGTATAACACCTATTTGAAATAATTGCAACTGTTATTTGATTTCAACAGGCTCTTCGTTTTCGGTAAGCACCATTTCATGTTCAACGGTTACCTTTTCGTGATAGCAGGAGAAAATTCTGTCCACGTCGTCCCTTTTGAGTTTTGGAGTAATAAGGCTGACGATCGGCACAATAATAAGTCCCGCAATCATTGTGAATGCGCCTAAGTTTACGGGAGATGCAACATCAAAGCCGCATATCTGACCGCTTAACATACCCATAGACTTCATTATAAGGTGAACCACCGTTGCGCCGATACCGAAAATGAAGCTTGCGAAAACGCCTGCCTTTGTAACGCCCTTCCAGAAAAGTCCAAGGAGGAACGGCGCAAGGAATGCCCCTGCAAGCGCACCCCATGAATAGCCCATAAGGTCGGAAATAAGAGCGTTCTTGTTAAGTGCGATTATTACCGATACGATAAGGAAAACGCCGATAAATGCACGCATAACGATAAGGGTCTTTTTCTCGTCAAGCTTTCCCTTGCACACAAACGGCTTGATAAGGTCGAGGGTAAGTGTGGAGCTTGATGTAAGCACGAGAGAGGACAGAGTTGACATTGAAGCCGAAAGCACAAGCACAACAACAATGCCGATAAGAATTTCGGGGAGGCTTTCCAGCATTGCGGGGACAACCGAGTCAAAGCCGTCAACAGGCTTTCCGCTTGCGTCAGCTTCAACGAAAATACGTCCGAAGCCGCCTAAGAAGTAGCAGCCGCCTGCTACTACAATAGCGAATATTGTGGAAACAACCGTGCCCGACTTAATGGAACGCTCGTCCTTGATGGTGTAGAACTTTGTAACCATCTGAGGAAGTCCCCATGTTCCGAGAGAGGTAAGGATAATTACGCCAAGCAGATTCATTGGGTCAGGCCCGAAGAAGGAGGCAAAGCCGCCGCCCATTCCTGCCATATTGCCGCTTTCTACCGGAATCTGTGAAAGCTGCGAAACCGCCGAGTAGAAGCCGCCCTTGCTCATAAGGGTTGCAACTATAACCGCCGCAATGCCCACAAGCATAATAATTCCCTGAATAAAGTCGTTGTAAGCGGTCGCCTTGTAGCCGCCGAGGATAACATAAACCGCCGTGATTACCGCCATACCGATTACGCATACAGAATAATCAACGCTGAATGCCATGCCGAACAGACGGGAAAGTCCGTTGTAAACCGAGGCTGTATAAGGAATAAGGAACACGAAAACGATAAGCGCCGCCGCTATTTTCAGCGCCTTGCTCATATAGCGCTTCTCGAAAAATTCGGGCATTGTTGCCGATTCAAGGTGCTTTGACATAACTCTTGTACGTCTGCCCATAATCGCCCACGCCATAAGAGAGCCGATAAAGGCGTTGCCAAGACCTATCCAGGTTGACGCAAGACCGAAATTCCAGCCGAATTTTCCTGCATAGCCAACGAAGATTACGGCTGAAAAATAGCTTGTGCCGTAAGCAAAGGCGGTTATCCACGGACCAACCGTTCTGCCGCCCAGAACAAATTCGTTTACAGTCTTTTTTGATTTGCGGTTGAAGTAAATGCCGATTGCAATCGCAAAGGCTATGTACACAACCAGAATAATTCCTACTACCATTTTTGCACTCCATTCAATCTGTTTAAAGCTTTTTTCTCACAAAGCTTTAAATTGCTAAAGTGAATTATACTACATAATTTTCCTGCTGTCAATAAGTAAAATATACTGTTTTTCCTATGGATTTTTGTATATTACCTATAATAAATAGGGGGTATATTTTTCGGATTTTCTCTGACAAATTATAACAAAAATGATAAATTTGTAAATCTGCACAAATTTTTTGCATAAATTTCTATAACAGATATGAAATAATTACAATTTTCTACTGGACTTTTTGGTATGAATTAGTGTATAATTATATTGTCCATTAGAAATATCCGGAACGGATAAAATAATGAAAGGTATGGTCATATCGTTATTTAGGCAAATGTCAGAATAACCAATGCTCCAAAAAGGTAAGTCATTATGAAAACCTATGTATGCAAAAACATAAGAAACGTTGCCCTTGCAGGTCACGGCGGAAGCGGAAAGACTTCACTGGCGGAAGCGCTTATCTACAAGTGCGGCGGCGTTGACAGAATGGGTAAGGTTGCAGACGGAACAACTATCTGCGACTATGACGCAGACGAAATCAAGAGAAAAATTTCTCTCAACACTACACTTGCTTATGCAGAGTGGAAGGACGTTAAAATAAATATTATCGACACTCCCGGTCAGTTTGATTTTATCGGCGGAATGTACGAGGGTATGCGTGCGGCGGAAAGCGTGATTATTGCTCTCCCTGCAAAGGACGGCGTACAGGTGGGTACAATCAAGGCGTACAAGGAGGCTCGCAAGGCAAAGAAAGCAACCATGTTCGTTGTAACAAGAATGGAGGAGGAAAACTCCAACTTCTACAAATGCCTTGAGGAGCTTAAAACCAATTTCGGTCCCTCAATCTGCCCTATCGTTGTTCCCTTTGACAAGTACGGAACGGTTGAAAGCTACATAAACCTGCTCGAAATGAAAGCGTATAAGTACGAGGAGGGCGGAAAGGCTGTTGAAGTGCCAATGCCTGCCTCCGAAAACCGTCTGAAGGGTCTTCGTGCCGCTATGGCTGAGGCTGTTGCGGAAACAGACGAGGAGCTGATGATGAAGTACTTCGAAAACGAGGGCGAGGACTTTACCGAGGCTGAAATGATAAAGGGTATCCACGACGGCATTGACGCAGGTACAATTACACCTGTGGTTTGCTGCTCGGGCGATACGCTGGCGTCGGTGGATATGCTTCTTGACACTATCGTTTATATGCTCCCAAGCCCCGACGAGCGAGGCGGCGAAATCACCGAGGAAGCGGAAACCGTTGAATACACAAAGGACGCACCCTTATCCGCCTTTGTTTTCAAGACCATTGCCGACCCGTTCGTAGGCAAAATGAGCTACGTTAAAATTGTAACGGGCACTCTTTCAGCCGCTTCCGCTCCCGTAAACGCAACCACGGGCGAAACGGAAAAATTCGGCAAGATGTTTGCGCTGAAGGGCAAAAAGCAGGAGGAAATGATCGAGGCCTACGCAGGCGACATTGTTGCTCTGACAAAGCTTAACGCAAACACGGGCGATACCCTCTGCGACCCCTCAAAGGTATTTGCTTTCGAAAAAATCACCTTCCCTGTTCCCTGCTATTTCAAGGCGGTTACCGCCAAGAACAAGGGCGACGAGGGCAAGATAAGCACCGCTATCAAGCGTATTATCGAGGAAGACAAGACCTTAAGCTACGCTCACAACCACGAAACTCACCAGAGAGTTATCGGCGGTCTGGGAGAACAGCACATTGACGTTACCGTTGCAAAGCTCAAGAGCAAATTCGGCGTTGACGTTGAGCTGTCCGACCCCATTATCGCTTACCGTGAAACAATCCGCAAAAAGGTTACCGCCGAGGGCAAGCACAAGAAGCAGTCAGGCGGTCACGGTCAGTACGGTCACGTTAAAATCGACTTTGAGCCTAACGATACGGACGATTTCAAATTCGAGGAAAGGGTTTTCGGCGGCTCTGTACCGAAGAACTTCTTCCCCGCTGTTGAAAAGGGACTTCAGGAAAGCATTGTTCACGGCGTACTTGCAGGCTACCCCGTTGTACGCTTAAAGGCAACCCTGTTCGACGGCTCATATCACCCTGTTGACTCCTCGGAGCAGGCTTTCAAAATGGCTGCTCACATTGCATACAAGAACGGCCTTGCACAGGCTTCGCCCTGTCTGCTTGAACCCATTATGTCAATGAAAATCGTTGTCGGCGACGAAAACACGGGCGACGTTATGGGCATTGTAAACAAGCGCAGAGGCTCTGTTTTAGGCATGAATCCATACGAGGACGGAATGACCGTTATTGACGCAGAAATGCCAATGGCTGAAATTACCGACTTCTCCACCGTTATCAGACAGATGACAAAGGGCATGGGCTGGTTCACAACCGAATTTGCACGCTATGAGCAGCTGCCCTCAAATCTTGAAGCAGACGTAATTGCAAACGCTCCCAAGTACGGCGAATACGAGGGTTAATTATTGCGGCAACACCGCACACAAACGAAAGGAAGAACAAAAATGGCACAGTATAAGTTGCTGGAGCTTATTGACCAGCGTACCTTACAGAATTTGCTTGACGCTTTTTCAAAAGCAACAGGAATGGCTGCACTCGCAACCGACCTTGACGGTCCTGTTACAAACCTTAGCGGTCCTACGGACTTCTGCATGAACTACACAAGAAAGTCCTCCGAGGGCTGCCGCCGCTGCAATCAGTGCGACTTAAGAGGCGGCGAGGAAGCCCTCCGCACAGGAAGACCCTCCGTTTATTACTGCCACGGCGGACTTGTTGACTTTGCTACTCCGATTATCGTAAACGGCGAGCATATCGGCTCTCTTATCGGCGGTCAGGTGCTTACCGAAGAGCCCGACTTTGACAAATTCCGCAGGATTGCCGCTGAAATTGGCGTAGATCCCGAAAGATACGTTGAGGCGGTTAAAAAAGTACCCATCGTTTCAAAGGAAAAGGTTGACAGTGCAGCAAATCTGCTGTTCCAGATGGCAAACGCACTTTCAAGCTCGGGTGTTGAAAGGCTTGCAGTGCAGAAACATTCCGACGAAAACGTTGCTCTTTTCAGCACTCTGCAGAAGCAGTACGACGAAATGACAGATTTCTCCGACCGTGTTGCCGACAAGACCCAGCAGCTTTCCAAGGAATTCGGCGTAATTCAGGAAAAGACAAAAGAGGCTGTAAAGTCCGTCGAAAACACCAACTCCATTATCAAGCTTACACAGAGCATTACAACCCAGATGACTCTTCTCGGCTTCAACGCTTCAATTG
>CAMDZU010000119.1 GCA_945910715.1 uncultured Clostridia bacterium | reverse complement strand
CTCGCTTGCGAGTTTCACAAAGCCCCTCGCGGCGCGTGAGCGAGTGCATTTCTTTTCCCTTTTCTTTGTGCAGGCAAAGAAAAGGGCGAGGGGTTGCGGCTACCTTATAATCAGATACAACATTATCAAGGGGGCGAGAAGCCCCCTCTTATCCAACTTACGAAAACAACCAACATAATACAAAATCAAGGGGGCGAGGAGCCCCCTCTCCACCAACCTAAAAACCACAAGCAAACACAAAACCGAGGGGTCAAAAGGAGGCGAGTAGCCCCCTTATAAACCAACATAAAAACCACAAGCAAACACAAAACAAAAACGCCTTGCAGTAATTTGCAAGGTGTTTTCTACTGAAAGTATATCCCAAATATTGTATTGCATCAAAAATAACAGCTCCGCTTCAAGCGCAGCAATTAGTTATTACCAGTAAATGGAGTTATCCCCCGTAGTAATAACGTAAATATCAACGTACTTTGCGCCCCACTTGCAGGCGTCGGAGTAATGCTCGGCGGTTGTGCCCATATAGAGGTCGGCTACAACGTCTGTGAGTGCGCCCGTATCTGCGGCTATTGCGTAGCCGTAAACGGTTTTGCCGTCCTGAGAAACAATGTAAAGCTCAGAGCCGAAAGGAATAACGTCCGGGTCAACGGCGATTGTTCCTATTTCAAGCTTTCTGCCGCTGTATGTGCCTGCGCCTTCCTTTGCGGTGTAGGCACACGACTTGCCCGATACGATATAGTCATAGTTTACGGGCAGACCGTTTTCAAGCACAACGCTGTCGCTGTCCTTTTTGCTGTACGGTGTGGCAAGTGCCTTGCCCACGGCGACAACCTCGTTTACCGGCTGGATTGTCACCTTTTCCTCCATAACCGTTGAGGAAACAAGCTTGCCGTTAATGTATTTTTCCTTGGTCTTGACCTGCTTTGCGCCGTTAATGCCCTCTGTAAGCACTGTTGTATTGCCCATTGCCACAAGATTGCTTGCAACCTCTTCCGTTTCAAAGGGAACAGATTCAACGGTTATTCTTGTAGTGTAGGAAACTCTTGTTACCTTGATTACCATACCCTTTGTAACAGTCTTGTCAGCGTCGTAGTTGAGGTAATCGTCCTCTCCGAGGGTAATGCCGTTATTTTCAAGAAGCTCTGCCACTGTTTCTCCGTTAGCGGAAACGGTAAGCTTTTCGCCGTCAACGGAAATGTAAGCGGTAAAGGCTCTGCTTACGGTAATTGCGGCTGCTTCCGTAAGAACAGTATCAAGGGCAGGCTCAACCCTGTCCTTTTCATCAAGGGCAATTCCTGCGGCTTCAAGCACCTCTGCAACGGTTTCCCCGTGCTTTACGTCAACCTCGGCGGTTGTTTCGCCGTCGGTAACGGCTGCCTTGAAGCCTCTGTAAAGAGTAAGACTGAATTCGTCCTCGCCTCTCTGTTCAAAAGCGTAGGTATCGTATTCGCCCAGGGTAATTCCCTGCTCTGCAAGAATTTCCTCGGCGCTGCTGTACATTGAAAGTGTGCTTACTTTAGCTGCGCCCTCTGTAATAGTAACGGTATTGCGGTAGTAAACCACGCCCGTCATACAGAAAACCGCCGCAACGGAAGCCAATGTCAGCGCAAGGCTCAAAGCGGTTTTATTGCGGAGTATATTTCTTTTTGACTTGATTTTGTCTGCAACATTCAGGATTGTTGTTTGAAATTTTGTGGACTTCATAAATTCTCCTGTTTCTCATTTAGCGAAAACATAAGCCCCCTATGGACCTGTTTTCTGAACATAGCCATTATACAATTGCTTTTTGAATAAGTCAAATAAATTAAAAAGAGTAATTTTGTGCAATATGTACAAAAAGTCTTTGTAACTGCTTTGTAACCATTTCGTAATAATTGTAATAAAAGTGTAAAATATTACATTTTGTATTATTTTGTAGTTTCGTTTCGTCAGTTTTAACGAAAAAGGCAATTTTGTTTTTATATACTAAATATACAAATATATCACCAATAAATTAACAATATGCTGTTGAATTGCAACAAGGATTTTTGTGTAATAATATAACATTTTTCTGCACCAAATCCTTTTCAATGTTACATTTATGGGATAAAAGGCTTTAAATCAAGCCTTTACAGCCTGTCCGCAAATAACCGTGAAAAAACAAACGGGGTTAAATACATTTATACCGTTTGTAAATTTAACCGAGGATTTACAGCAAGCTTTGCTGTACCGAGTTTATACTATTATTATAGGCAATCTTTTTCGCAATAGATTTCGGCATACTGTAATATTACCGCTATAATATACTGCAAGTAATTCAATTCTAAACCCATAAACAAGCTCATATACTGAATGGGGGTGTTTTTATGAGCTTTCGCAAGTCCTCGCCGCCATTTATGCGGCGGTTTCGGGTGTATATTTTAGGGGCGGTAATCGGCTGTCTTGTTACGGTGGCGGCGTCGGTGGTGCTGGCGGTGGCAATGCTGCTGCTTGGGGCGGATAAAAGCTTCGGCGGCTTTATGGGACTGCTTGCGCTGGGGTGCGGCTGTCTTGCGGCAGGGATAACCGTGGGGAAATTTCGCCGCCGAGGGGGTCTTAAATGCGGAATTAAGGCGGCGCTGATTATGCTTTTTCTCTGTCTGATAGGCACTCTTTTCAGCGGAAATTTCACGGGGGCTCAGGTTTTCTCGAAAAGCCTTGTGGCGGTGCTTACGGGAGGAATAGGCGGCATTATCGGCGTAAACAAGGGCGCTCCCCCCGTTTGGTGAACTTAATCGGCGAGCCTGCAAACGCTTTTTGTAAACAAATACAGTTTCATTTGCCTTTCCACCTTTTCAACCAAGTTTTCCACACTTTTCAACCGTTTTGCCCGTAAAAACGGGTGTTTTAACAGTGAAGCGTAAATCTGATTTACCCCACAATGCGAGTAAACAGAGCGTATAAATTTCCTCTTATAATATTACCTGCTGTAAATCCACAAAATCAGCCAATATTTTTCGCCATAAAATACGGCTGTAATATTGACAGGAGAATAGATAAGTGGTATAATTAAGTAAATCAAATTTACTAAAGAAAAGCTTATCAACATAATTCAACAAGGGGTGTGGAAAAGTTGGTTAAAATCAACGGACTGAGAAAAAAATACGGCAGCTTCAACGTCCTTGACGGACTTGATATGACCATTAAAAAAGGGGATGTTTACGGCTTTTTGGGCAGAAACGGCTGCGGAAAAACCACCACAATGAACATTCTCTGCAACATTATTCCCAAGGACGAGGGTGAAATTATTCTGGGGGAAAATCCCGACGAAAAAATCAAAATAGGCTATCTCCCCGAAACGCCTTCCCTGTACGGCTATATGAACGGCTATGAGTACCTTGAGTACATTGCCGCCTGCGCCAATTTCAAGGGGGATATAAAGGCCCGAATCAGGGAGTGCCTTGAAATTACGGGTATGATTGAGGGCGGAAAGCGGAGGATAAAGGGCTATTCCCGTGGAATGAATCAGCGGATGGGCATTGCGGCGGCGATTTTTGACAATCCCGACCTGCTTATACTGGACGAGCCTACTTCCGCCCTTGACCCTGAGGGCAGAGCGGAGGTAATGGCAATTATTCAGCGCCTTACAAGCACGGGGGCGACAATTCTTCTCTGCACCCACATTTTAAGCGACGTTGAGCGTGTTGCCAACCGAGTTGGCATAATGCGAAACGGCAGGCTTGCGGTGGAGGGCACTATCGACGAAATAATCGGCAGAGATACCAACAACGGAATTACCCTGCAGCTGTTCGACGTAAACGACGAGATTGCGGCAAAAATAAAGGCTGTGCAGTTTGCGGACAAGGTGGATTTCTACGAAAAAACAGGCAATTTCGTGCTGAGGACCGCAAATCCCGAGGAAACCAACAGATACCTTGTGAAATTCCTTGCGGAAAACAACCTTGTGCCGAGAAAAATCGAGGTTTCAAGACCAAGCCTTGAGGACGTATTTTTAAGGACGGTGAACTGAAATGCATATCAAAGCGGGATTAAAAAAGGAATATCTGCTGTTTTCAAGGACCTTTAAGCTGTGGGGAATTTTAATCGCCTTTATGGCTTTCGCAATTGTTGACCCATTGCTTTTCAAGGCGCTGGAGGTTTTTGCGGAAAGTATGGGCTCTGATGTCAACGCAGGAGAGCTGGTGGCGCAGTCAATGGGCGCCGTAGAATTTTCCGCAGGAATAGGCGTTATGGGCGCACTTTCGGACATTACCGCCAGCGGCAGCCTTATAATGCTGCTGCTTATGATGGCGACGGCGGGAGGCGAGCAGAAAAAGCGCTCGGTCATTATTCCCTCCTGCGCAGGACTTACGCCTATGAACTACACCCTGCCAAAGTTTATTATTTACCCCGTTCTGATTATAATAATCACCTTCGGGGCAACGCTGATTTCGGGAGTGGCTTCGATTCTGCTTTTCGGCGGACAGCTTGACTGGCTTGCCGTTGTGGGAGCGGCAGGACTTGGGGCGCTTTACATGGCGTTTATCGTTACGGCAATGCTTATGATGGGAATTTGCACAGGCAGAGGGGGAATAAGCGCCGCTGTAATCTATGTGCTGTCCTCATTGCTTCCTATTATATTAAGCGGCTTCAAGGCAGACCGCTACAACCCCTTTGCCCTTAAGACAATGGCGCTGGGTGTTCCCATTGGCGAGGAAATTGACAATCTTAATCTGATAGGAAGCATTGCAATTACTGTTATACTGATGCTCATATTCTTCTTTGTGACATTGTTTGTACAGAACGCAAAGAAAATTGATAATGAGGGAAACGAGGCGGCATTATGATCTGGATTCTTACACAGGACGGAAAAAAGCTTATTTACTGCAGCGGTTTTGAAATCAGCAAAAACTTAGGCGGCAGAAACAAGGCGGCAATTACTGCATTTCGCATAGGCGAACCGGGCGTTTCGATGGTTACGGCAGGACTTTACGAAACCGAGGACAAGGCAAGGGACGAGCTGGACTGCATAATGGAATTTATCGAAAGCGGCGGCAGCGGTATTTACAGAATGAACTGAAAAAAACAAAACCGAGGGGTTCCCCTCGGTTCAGTCCGTCGAAAAAGGTGCCAAGAGTGGAATTGCTAAGCAATTCCACAGAGCACACTTTTTCGAGAATAATGTTACGATAGTCATTCACTTTTGGGACGCTTTTTTTCTTGAAAAAAGCGTCCCAAACCC
>CAMDZU010000118.1 GCA_945910715.1 uncultured Clostridia bacterium | reverse complement strand
AAAGCTGCTTTACATACTGCTTGAACACCTCAGCACGAGGGTCGGAAAGGGAATAAACAGCGTGTCCCATACCGTAAATAAGTCCCGATTTGTCAAACGCCTTTTTGTCAAGGAGGTCGCTCAAGTACTGCTTGATTTCCGTATCGCTGTTCCAGTCGTGGATATTTTCCTTGATATCCTCAAACATTCTTGCAACCTTCACGTTTGCGCCGCCGTGCTTCGGTCCTTTGAGAGAGCCGAGAGCAGCCGCAACAGAGGAATATGTGTCTGTGCCCGAGGATGAAACTACGCGGGTTGTAAAGGTGGAATTGTTTCCGCCGCCGTGGTCTGCGTGAAGTACAAGTGCAACGTCAAGCACCCTTGCTTCAAGCTCGGTGAACTGATGGTCGGGACGGAGCATATAAAGTATATTTTCAGCCGTTGACATTTCGGGATTGGGCGCATGGATAAACAGGCTGTCGTCGAAATAGTAATGTCTGTACGCCTGATAGCTGTAAACCGCAAGTCTTGGAAAACGTGCGATCATCTGGAGCGACTGGCGGAGAACGTTTGGTATTGAAGTATCGTCAGCTCTGTTGTCGTAGGAATAGAGCGTAAGCACGCTTCTTGCCATGGAGTTCATTATATCCTTGCTCGGGGCTTTGAGAATAACGTCACGGGTAAAGCTTGTGGGCAGGTCGGAATAGTAGGCAAGCTGCTTTTTGAAATCCGCAAGCTGTTCCCTTGTGGGAAGAACGCCGAACAAAAGCAGATAGGTTACTTCCTCAAAGCCGAAGCGGTTATCCGAAACAAAGCCGTTAACTATCTGTTTCATATCAATTCCGTGATAGTACAGCTTTCCCTCGCAGGGTATAATCTCGCCGTCGTCGATTGTGTAGGATTTAACCTCCGCAATCTTTGTAAGACCTGCAAGCACGCCCTTGCCGTTTATGTCACGAAGCCCTCTTTTAACCTCGTATTTGCCGTATAATTCGGGATTTATACCGTAATTTTCCTTGCACAGCTCTGTGTAATTCAGTAGCTCGGGGGTAGTTTCCGTAAACATATTCTGGTTTATTCTGGCATTAACCATGATGTCCGAAATTGACTCTGAATAAGATTTTTCCATTAAACTGCCTCACTTTCTTGATATTATAATTTAGTATAGCACATTTTGAATGAATTTTCAAATAAAATTGCATAATTTTCAGAAATATTTCAGATAAGCCAAAATTTATTGCATTTTTTGCCCTTTAGTGGTATAATATATATGTATTTCAAGCCCGAAATAAACAATTCCCCAAAATACACAAAGGACATCATAACCGAAATGACAAAAATTATCAAATCCAATACATATATTCCCGTCAACGACAGCCTTTTCAATATGCCTCTCCCCTGTTCGTTTGAAATTATGGACGAAAACAGAGTGATTTTTCAGGTGCGAATTGACGCCGACAAAAATGTTAATACAAAAAATTTTGCCTCACCCTGCACCAGCAATAATGCAGGCTTTACCTTTACGGATATTCATTATTTCTTCAAATCAAGGGTGGATCTGACATATTCGGGAATGTTCAGACCCATTTCCGAAGAGGAAAACGATACCTATCAAATTATCCGCAATACCCACGGCATACTGTCAATTGATAAAATATGGATCAGATTTGAGGGAGAAAACCTGACTTATGAGCAGGTTACAAACAAGAACTCAATTGACAATATGGGAAAAATCGAGGAAATACTTAATCAGCATTCGGTTGATTTAAACAGAATATTAAACGAAAAAGGAGCAGACAATGGATAAAATCAAGCCCTACGAGCGCACAGCCTACTACTACGAAACCGACCAGATGGGAATTGTTCACCATTCCAACTATATACGCTGGATGGAGGAAACAAGGATTGATTTTCTGGAAAAGGCTGGCTATCCATACGATGAAATGGAAAAGGACGGATTTCTTATCCCCGTGCTTTCCGTTTCCTGCAAGTACAGGGTGTCCGTTAAATTCAACGAAACGGTAATTATCAAAGCAAAAATCGATGAATTCAACGGCTTTAAGATGAAAATTTCCTATGAGATAATCAACAAGGAAAGCGGCGAATTACGGGCAACAGGCGAATCCACTCACTGCTTCCTTACAAAGGAGCTGAAGCCTGTCCGTGCCGCAAAGGGCACAAGGGTTTTCGATGTGTTCAACAACGTCCTGGGGCAGGATATATACGAATAAACAAATCCCCGTACCGGAAGATTACCGATACGGGGATTATTATGAAGATAAGGAGATTACTGATTTTCCATCTTTTCACGATAGGGGTCAAGATAGGATTCGATTGCGTTGTAGTTTGCGTCACGCAGCTGTGTGTATGAAGCGCCGTTGTACATCGGGCCGTCAAGAATCGAGTTTTCATTGCCGATAAGCAGAGAGTTCATATCCTCGCTGAAGCCTGTCGCAAAGTCAAATACAAAGCCAAACTTTTCGGGATTTATCATATCCTGAAGAACGTCCCACTGTTCCTCTGTGTAGGTTACCTTGAACTTTTCCTTTCTTGGCTTACCACATTCGGGACATTCGGTAAGGTCGTCTGTTCCGTTTTCGGTAAAGCTGTACTTACATTCAGCGCATTTTGCGAAATAAACAGGATCAGTGCTCAGATATTTTGCCTTTGTTTCCGCAAGAATTTCTTCGTCAGATTCGTAAAGTCTGCCGCTTAAAATCCAGTCAATTGCGCCCTGAACGTTGCTTGCACCTGCAGGAATAAGGAAGCCGAAGGTGTCAACGCTGGTGTAATACTTATCTGCCTTCGGATCTCTCGGGAAAGGAAGAACAGCCATATCGTTTGCGATGCCCTTTTTGGTAAGAGCTTCCTGAGCGCTTGAATATGTCCACTGTGGGTCCATTGAAAGGAACAGCAGAGTTCCGTCAAGGAACGCCTCGCCCGGATCAATATAGCCCTCACCGATATAACTCTGTTTTTTCAGCCCCTCGATCCATTCCATTGTTCGCTGTACGTTCTGATCCTTAAGGTTATTGACAATTGTTCCGTCAGAAATGTCAATAAGGCTTGTACCTGTGGTATGAATAAACATCATTGCCGACCATGAGCCGCCTGTAAGAGGAACATACTCCTCGCCCCTGTTTGCCCACTGTGCAAGAATATCCGCAAAGGTATCCCATGTCCATTCGCCTGCATGGTACAGGTCCATGGGGTCCTCAATGCCTGCTTCCTCAAGAACCGCTCTGTTGTAGTTCAGAGCAAAGTGAGATTTAACATTTGAGGGGAAATAGTAGTGTCTGCCGTTGTATTCAAAGGCTTCGATTGCGCTTTTTACGCTTCCCCAGAAGGGAGAATCGATTTCAAGCCATTCGTCAAGAGGCATATAAATATTCTTGGAAACGCCGTGTGGAATTGCCTGCCAGTCGTATCTTACAATATCGGGGGACTGTCCGCCCGCTACCATAATCGACAGCTTGTCGAGGTATTCAGCGCTGCTGCATACCTCCGTTTCAATTGTGCCGCCGAAACGCTCCGCAAATATTTCCGCAAGCTCTGGCTGTGTCTGTGCAAAGTCATAGTAGCATAAGCCCTTGATTGCGCCTGCCGTTTTGCCGGATTCATAAAGAGCCCCTGTACCCTCCTCGTTGGCTGCGTCAACCTCGTCTGCGGAAAGCTTGCTCCAGTCAACATCGTCGAGGACCTGCTTTTCGTTGGTAGTTGTGGTTGCCGAAGCTTCGGGCTGTGACGAATCTGACGAACAGCCCGTAATTCCCAGAACAAGAGCCGAAGTCAGCATTAAGCTGATAATTTTTTTGCTGATTTTCATAGTACCTCCTTATTTCAAAAACGCAAAGGATTTAAGGTCGAACAGATTTCTTCCCTTGAAGTAATCCGCCGTCCAACCCTCATAGCGTGTTTTTACCTTAAAATAAACCGCATGTCTGCCGGTTACGTTTTTCACAACAGCTGTTGCATTGCCGCCGTTTAAGCCCACCTCACAGACACCGATTTCCTCTCCGTCCTCGTAGCTGTCAATGAGAATATGTATCTGAGAATCGCAGCCTCTGCCAATGGTTTCAGCGGCGAATTTCATTGTCTTGGTTGAATAGTCCTCGCCGAAATCAAAGTACTTGTAGCCGATTATACAGCCATCGGTTATGTTGGTAACAACTCTTGTGAAAAGGTCAAGCTCGGTTATAAAGCAGCCGCCCTTCAATACGCAGGCAATCTCCGCAGGGGTAATTCGATAGGGCAAAAGGGACTTTTCAAAGCCAAGGGACGTCATTTCCACTTGAGGAATTGTTCCGTCTGGGAGAATTTCAATCCGCTCAACGCAGGCACGGCGGGACATTATGCTGTTGTTGGTCATACGGTGATAGAAAATGTACCATTGTCCGTTGATGTTGCAGATTGAGCCGTGGTCGTTTCCGCCGGGGTAGTCAATCTCGTTGTCCACAATGTCCCCTCTGTACTCGTAGGGACCCATTGGGGTTCTTGAGGTGGCATAAGCAAGTCGGCTGCCCTTTGCAGGGGAATAAATCATATAATAGGTATCCCCTACCTTTCTGGGAGAGCAGGCCTCGAAAAAGCCCGACTCTGTTTCCCTGGGAACGACGTTATCCTTAAAGGACCCGTCAACTACCTCGTACATATTGTCCGGGTTGATTTCAGCGCCGAATGAGCCCTCAAAGCCGCAGAAAACATAAACTCTGCCGTCGTCGTCAACCAGCGTTCCGGGGTCGATAAACCAGCCGCCCTTAAAGGAATCATTGCCCTCGTTTTCGTTGTATTTGTACTTGGATAACAGCTTAAACGGACCCTCGGGGCGGTCACTTACCGCAACGCAGCCTTTTGCGCCCATTATATAAGCGTAAAGATAATACTTCCCATCCTTTTCCACCACATCAGGAGCAAAAAGCAGATTGTTGTCCGTCCAGTCGGTGTCGGATTTATGGTCACGGTCGTCCTTGGTGTGGAAAATATGTCCGTGGCAGGTCCAGTCGTTGAGGTTATCCAACGGAGCGGACCACACCTTAAGCTTGTAGTCGCAGAATTCATCCGAGCCCGGGCGGTCGTGAGAACCGTAAATATAAACTCTGTCGCCGAAAACCCTTGGCTCACCGTCGGGGATATATTCCCATAATGGGAGAAACGGATTAGCCATACTGTGTAATTCCTTTCCTGTTTATGCTCTTATTTTACCATCGTAAATGCGGATTTTCTATAACTTAAACGACAAGTTTCGGTACTATCC
>CAMDZU010000117.1 GCA_945910715.1 uncultured Clostridia bacterium | reverse complement strand
ATCCACGCATATGTTCTCAGCAGGAAGTTCATCCACATAGGCAGCATTACAAGCATAAGCATTGTACCCTGCTTGTGCTTTTCCATTCGAGAAAGTATAAAGGCGATAGGATAAGCAATTACAAGGCAGATTACCGTTGCAATAAGAGCAAGCCATATTGAGCGGACAAAAATGTTTGCATACTGTCCCACGTCGGAAATATTCTGAAGAGTAAGCTGTCCGTCCTCTGTTGTAAAAGCAAAAAACGCTACCATCAACAGCGGCACAGCAATAAAAACAACCATCCACACCAGATAAGGGGCGGAAAAAATTTTAAGCTTCATAACTTCCTCCCTTATTCGCTGTCCGTGGATTTTTTCATAATGTGAATGTCGTCAGGGTCAAAAGCCATACCTATCATTGTTCCCACAGGCTCGTATTTTGTGGAATGTATCATCCACTTATGGTCAACGCCGTCCACAATCATTTCGTAGTGAACACCCTTGAATACAACGGATTCAACGATTCCCGTAATTTTTGCATTTTCGGCGGGAATAATCTTAATATCCTCGGGACGGATAACAACATCAACCGTTTCATTGGGAGAGAAGCCCTTGTCAACGCAGGCAAAGCGCTTGCCTGTAAATTCAACAACGCAATCCTCAGGCATACAGCCGTTGATAATATTGCTTTCACCGATAAAGTCGGCAACAAAGGCATTGACAGGCTCGTTGTAAATATCCGTTGGCGAGCCTATCTGCTGTATGTAGCCGTTGTTCATAACGACTACCGTATCGCTCATTGTGAGAGCCTCCTCCTGGTCGTGGGTAACATAAACAAAAGTTAGCTCAAGCGCCTGCTGGATTTTTCTAAGCTCCGTCTGCATTTCCTTTCGCAGCTTAAGGTCAAGAGCGCCCAAAGGCTCGTCAAGGAGCAGCACCTTGGGGTGATTTACAAGGGCTCTTGCAATAGCGACACGCTGCTGCTGACCGCCCGAAAGACGGTTTATGGAACGCTTTTCAAAGCCCATAAGGTTTACAAGCTCCAGCATTTCAACAACACGCTTTACGATTTCCTTTTCAGGCAGCTTTTTTACCCGCAGACCGAATGCAATGTTTTCATATACGTTAAGGTGCGGAAAAAGAGCATAGCGCTGAAAAACCGTGTTTACGTTACGCTTGTGAGGCGGCAGGTCGTTTATGCGTTTTCCCTCGAAAAGCACATCTCCGCTTGTGGGATTGAGAAAGCCTGCAATAATTCTAAGAGTTGTGGTTTTGCCGCAGCCCGACGGACCAAGCAAAGTCACGAACTCCTTATCCTTTATGTCAAGACTGATATTTTTTAATATGCGCTCGCCGTCCTCAAAATCAACGACAATGTTTTTCAGACTAACTATGTTTTCCATCAACATTTTCCTTTCAAAAAACTTTTCGATATTTTTCGTGGAATTTCGATAAATACTTATTATAAATATACGTTATATGAAGTCCAATGTCAATAGTTTTTTGAAATTTATTCTGTAACATCTTTCGTTTTTTCGTTTTTTATTTTTTTATACACGCTTAAATTATTGTCCGTATCACAGGTGGCAAGAGTTATTTCCGATACATCCTTAAAGCCCTGTGCATTAAGCTGATTTCGCAGCCATATCAAATTATTGCCCGTAAAATGCAGGTTTTTCTCCATTACAACGCCGTCTATTATAACATTCACAAGCACGTCCTCCTGTGACGGAAACAGGTTTAAATCCTCCGCAGTTGCGGGTCTTTTTCTTGCAACGGGAATAAAGCTGAATTTGCCGTTAGGCTCAAGCATAGCCGTGTAAATGTCCGCAAGGTTGAAGTAGCCGTTGTTGCGGCAAATCATAAGAAATTCGTTAATGTCAAGCTTGGCCTTGAACAGATTTTTCTGATTGAGCCTGCCGTTGTGGAAAATAATCAGCGGCTTTCCCGAAAGCAGCTTCCTAAGCTTTATGGACTTGCAGGTCACGATTGAAATTGTAAAGGTGGAAAAAGCGTAAATTGTCATTGCAATAAGCGGCAGCCAGAAATCATTTTCAAGAGAGGTAGCCATTTCTGCGGCTATTGAGCCTATTGTTATACCGTTTATATAATCGAACATACTAAGCTGTGACATCTGTTTGTTGCCAATTATCTTTGTGAGGATAAAAAGCACGATTACCGATCCTAAAGTTGAAAGTATTACATTTACAATCTGCATAAGCTTCTCCTTTTGCATAGTGTTTTCCCGATTATTTTGCGTAATAAAACCGCAATAATTCAAATTGACAAATAATGCAAAAGCTGTTAAAATAATCTTGAAAAAAGGAAAGAGGGATTACAATGAACAAGCTGAAAGCTTTTACTATTACAGTATTGGTTCTTTGCAAGGGCTTTGCCAAAAGGCTTCGTGAAAGCTGTATCAGCGCCTTTGCGGGACAGGCGGCGCTTTTTATAATTATCTCCTTCTTCCCTTTTATAATGCTGCTTATTTCCCTTATACAGTTTCTCCCCTTTACGCTGGAGGAGGTACAGCAGTTTACAGTTGATTTTCTCTCCCCTACGCTGAATGATTTTCTCGTAAGCATCATTAAGGAAATAATTTCAAAATCCAGCATTTCAATTATCTCAATTACCTCCGTTACAGTTCTTTGGTCGGCGTCAAAGGGCTTTCTTGCCATTATCAGAGGGCTTAACTCGGTTTATTCCGTTGACGAAAAAAGAGGGTATGTCAAGCTTAGGCTGACAACTGTTCTGTACACAATTGTTACGCTGGTGATTATTCTGGTAACGCTTGGTCTGCTGGTTTTCGGCTCGACAATAAATAACTGGATCGTTGAGCTTATTCCCCAGCTTTCACAGATGTCCCCCGTCACGCTTACGGTCAGATGGCTTATCGGTCTTTGTATGCTGATTTTGTTCTTTATGTTCATTTACACCGTAATTCCCGAGCGGAAAACACGTTTTGTAAACGAACTGCCCGGCGCAGTTTTTTCTTCATTTGGCTGGCTGATTTTTTCGGGGCTGTACTCCTTTTACATTGACAACCTTGCCAATTATTCATACATTTACGGCAGTCTTACAACGGTAGTGCTGCTGCTTCTGTGGCTGTATTTCTGTATGTACATTCTGTTTCTCGGAGCGGCAATAAACAACGCTTTGCAGGACAAGACCTTTATGCCGAGATTAAAAGAGGCGGTTATGGATAAGTACAGGGCGGTACGGAAAAAGAAAAAAAGCGAGTGAATCTTAATTGACCGTCTAACAGAAAAAGCCTGAGAAGAAATAAAATCTTCTCAGGCTCTTTGCATAAATACTTTTATAAAATCCTGTTAACTTTCCTTGCGGCTTGAAATAATGCTGTGCAAGGAGTTATTGCCAAAAACCACTTTACTTGTAAAGAGGTCCGTAAGCGGCGCAGGCTCTGTAATCAGCGCCCTCGGAGTCCTTTGTGCCGAATGCGCCCCAAGCGTGAGGTCTGTACAGTCTTTGGTCGGAAATATTGTGCAGTGAAACGGGTATTCTCAGCATTGACGCAAGGGTGATTAAATCCTCGCCGATATGACCGTAAACAAATGCGCCGTGATTTGCGCCCCACTGTGCCATTACGGAATAAACGTCCTTGCAAGCGCCGTTGTCTGTGATGGGAGCAAACCAGGTTGACGGCCATGTCTTGTCCGTTCTGTCAAGAAGAATTTTGTTTACATTTTCGGGAAGCTCTACTGTATAGCCCTCGATAATCTGAATTGTAGGACCAAGACCCTTAACAAGATTTACACGGGCAAAGGTGCAAGGCATAATTCCCTTTGTGGAATAGCTGGAGGAGAATCCGCCTCCTCTGAAATAGCCAAGGTTAGCGCAGCACCACTTTGTGTCCTCAAGGCAGGCATTGATGTCCTTGTCTGTCATATCCCACCAGTTTTTCATACAGCTCTCGCCTTTTTCATTCTTGCAGGCGCCTGTGCCGTCAAGTGCGGCAGCACCGCTGTTTATAAGGTGGATAAAGCCGTTTGCTGCAACGCCCGTAGGCTTCCAGCCTGTTACTCGCTCGACAGCGTCCGGCGACCAGTATGTTCTTACATCGGCAAAAATGGCCGCCTTACTTGTAAGCTCGTGCAGTAAAAGCTGGGTTACTCCGTTAAGACCGTCGTTTTCGGTTGCAAATGGGATTGGCTCACGCTTGCCGTTCCAATCGAAGGTTGTGTTGAGAATTGCCTCGGTAAAGTCGGCATTGGGCATAAAGTCAGTCCAGTTTCTCTGTCCCTGGAAGCCGCCAAGAATAGCGTTTCTGCCCTTGCTTTCCTCAATCCAGCCCATTTCGGCAAGCTTTGGATTGCCCTTCATTATATCCATTACAATGCAGGTCATTTTTGCAATAAACTGCCAGTTTTCTTCCTTTTCCTCGGGAGTCAAGAAGGTACGCTGATAGAACATTCCGTCTGTGGGGTTAATATCAATGCCTTCCTTGCAGTTCGCCTTTATCCACGCAAGGGCTTTTTCATACTCGTCCTTGTCGTAAATTCCAAGCTTTTCACGGCGGATTATTTCGGTCATATCAACCCATTCAGGGTGCATTCCAAGATATGTACGATAGAAATCCTCGTTGCAGTATGAGCCTGCAATGCCCATTGCGACTGCGCCGATATTAACATAGCTCTTGTTTCTGATGTCCCCGACCGCAACCGCACATCTTGCAAAGCGGAGAATCTTGTCTTCAACGTCTTTGGGTATGGTTGTATCGTCTGCGTCCTTTACGTCGTGCCCGTAAATTGAGTAGCAGGGCTGTCCGATCTGTGCATAAGCGGACATTGCCGCCGCAAGGAAAACAGCGCCGGGTCTTTCGGTGCCGTTAAAGCCCCATACAGCCTTGATCGTGTTGGGATTTTCGTCAATAACCGTTGTAACATAGCACCAGCAGGGCGTTACGGTGAGAGTTGCAACAACGTTTTCTCTGCTGAATTTATCAGCGCAGGCAGCGCTTTCGGCAATTCCGCCGATAGTGAAATCAGCGATGACGCATTCCACTGGCTCGCCGCTTGCGTGGCGGACTTTTTTTGAAATAAGCTCGGCAGCAGCCTTTGCCATATTCATTGTCTGAACCTCAAGGCTTTCTCTTATGCCGAACTGACGTCCGTCAATGACGGGTCTTATACCAATTTTTGCTAACATATCTTCTTCCTCCAAGATTAACGATTTAATCTTTATAAATTATAGCAAAATTTGAGGCAAAAAGCAACTGTTTTTATGCACTAAGTCAAAAATA
>CAMDZU010000116.1 GCA_945910715.1 uncultured Clostridia bacterium | reverse complement strand
CGAAAATGCCGGGGGCATTAAGGAAATTCTTAGTGCATTTTCTGATTGGGCGATTATTGCGGCTCCTGTGATAATCGCAGCGTCCGTTGCTGTCGGATTTATCGCCAACGTGCTTTTATACAGAAGGAGGGAGAAATAATGTGGGGACATATTTATAAAAACCTTCTGCTCTGCAGAAGCAGCATTATTTTCCTGACCGTTCTCGGTATTGTCTGCTCGGGAATTTGTATCGCAGCCACAGCCCTCGGAAGCGCTGTTCCCTCTTTCGTAGCGTCTGAATATATGCCTTTGTTCGTTCTCTGCTACTACCTTGTATTCTTTACGGGGAGCGTTTCCCTTACTACCCTTTTTACCTGCGATGAGCGTGGGACTTGGGTAAGCTTTGTTGCGTCCACTCCCGATTCCGCAAAGGGTCAGGTGCTTGCAAAGTATTACACAATGCTTATTGTGAATGTGTTTATTACCTTTATCTGCTTTGTATCCGACTCTGTTGTATCGGTAATAAGCCCCGACGGCAGCGTGCTTATGGCAATAATAATGATTTTCGTAATAACCGTAATATATAACTCGGTAACAATGCCGTTCTTTATCCGCTTCGGCGGCGATAAGGGGCTTGCCGTATCGGGAGTTGCCCTGGGGGTTGTATTGTTTGCGGCAATGGTGTATTTTCTTTTCGGAGATATTTCCTTCCTGTTTGTTGACGACCCTATGGCTGTGCTGATGGAAATGTTGTCGGGGGAATGGGTGACCTTTGTGCTTTCGGTTCTCCCATTTGCCGCATTTGCGCTTTACTATTTATCCTACAGAATTTCCTTGAAGCTTTATCGGAAGGGGGCAGAGGACTATGGACAGTAAAAAGCTGACAATCAAGCGCCTTGCAATATTCTACATACTTGCAATTCTGCCGCTGATAGGCTTTTCGGCAGGGCTTACCGCCGTATTCGGCGAGCCTGCCTTTGCAAGCGAAAATCCCGAGGCATTGAAATGGGCGGGCTTTCTGGGCACAGCGGCAATGTTTGCGCCTGCCATAGCTCATATCCTTACACGGCTTATTACAAAGGAGGGGTGGAGGAATACTTATCTGGGATTTACCGCCAAAAAAGGCAATATTGGATATTTTACCTTTTCCGTTTTTTATAAGCCTGTGGAAAGCCTGCTTTTTATAATCGTTATCTGGCTGCTGTTTCTCAACGGTATGAGCTTTGCCGAGGCGTTTGATTTTTCACGGCCCGTAAGTCAGGCTTCCGTTTTTCTGTTTCAGCTTGCAGGCTCCGTAATTATTTTCTTTCCTGCCTTCGGGGAGGAATGGGGCTGGAGAGGCTATATGATGCCCAAGCTTCTTGAGCTGATGCCAAAGCCTGCCGCAATAATCACAGGAGGCGTTTTATGGGGCTTGTGGCACGCTCCCCTTACCGTAATCGGGCATAATTTCGGCGTTGATTATCCCGGATTTCCCTTTGCGGGAATAGCCGTAATGTGCGCTGTATGCATTATTACCAATGCAGTTCTTACCTTTTTAACGGAACGGACAAGGTCAATATATCCTGCCTCGTTCTGCCACATGATAAACAACAACCTTTCCCCTTTTATATTTATGAGCTTGTTTTTCAGCGGTGAGGCTGCTGCGGCGATAAACGAAAAGCTTTCTTCAATGCAGATATTTATTGCGTATGCCGCATTAACTCTTGTCACGGGGGCGATTTGCCTTGTGCTGTTTATCAGGAAGAAAAAGGACTAAGGCAGCACCCTGCGGTTTTATCATCTTTATCAGACAACGGCGTTTATTGCGTCGCTGTCTTTTTTTGTAATCAATGACAGCATACCTCTTGAAAACCCTTCATGCAGGAAAATATTTGGTTTTTGATTAGTTAATAAAATTTTACATTTTATTATCTTGAAATTTCCATTGAAATATGTTATAATAATTTGAATTGTAATAATTTCATAATGCTTTGCAATTCATTATGATTTTGTGGTGAAACTGAATCTGAAAACAACAGTCATATACGGGAGGTATGTGGTATGACAAAAGAAAAGCTAAGAAAAATCGGCAGAAGAATAATCTCTTTTGCCTTGGCGGCGTCAATGGCGCTGTCCTTTGTGCTCCCTGTGGAGCTGGGGGACATAAGCCTTGACTGGGGCGTTATCGAAGCAAGCGCCGAGGCGAGCGTAGGCGACGGTAATCTGACGGCTCTTGATGTAAGTCAGGGCAGCATAACAATTACCGACATGTCCGTTTCGGGCAAGGACGGCAGCGGAACCGAAGTAACCACTGTCGATTCCGACGGCTACATTATTACGGGTACAACAACCGAAAATACAATCACCGTTTCGGGCACCCAGAATATTGTGCTGGACGGGGTTAATATCAACGTTTCGGGAAAAAATTATACCTGTGCGTTCAAAATTGAGGACAACAACACAGGAACGGTCACAGTTACCCTTGCCGACGACTCTGTAAACACGCTGAAAAGTGGCTATAATTGCGCAGGCTTGCAGAAGAATGGCGTGGGTGCGGGTATAGGCAAGCTCATCATTAAGGGCGGCGCAAACGGCACAGGCAAACTTACCGCAACAAGCGGCTACTATGGCGCAGGCATAGGCAGCGGCTATAGTGCCGGCGCTTCAGATATCACCATCAGCGGCGGCATAGTTACCGCAACAGGATTCATATATGGTCCAGGCATAGGCAGCGGCGAAGGTGGCAGCGCTTCAGATATCACCATCAGCGGCGGCACAGTTACCGCAAAAGGCGGCACACAAGGTGCAGGCATAGGCTGCAGCAAAGGTGGCAGTGCTTCAGATATCACCATCAGCGGCGGCACAGTTACCGCAACAGGCGGCTCAAGAGGTGCGGGCATAGGCGGCGGCTATAGTGCCGGCGCTTCAGATATCACCATCAGCGGCGGCATTGTTACCGCAGAAGGCGGAATAGATGCAGCAGGTATAGGCGGCGGCAGTGGCGGCAGCGGAACAAATATCACCATAAGCGGCGGTTCTGTAAAAGCGGTTGGATACCCAAACGCTAACGATATCGGCGGCGGTAACGGAAAAAGTGCAGTAGCCCCCACCCTCGCAGACGGCACAAAAAAGGTTTTCCTCTCTCAAATTGACACAGCCGGTGTATCAAGCGTTATCATTGACGGAGTAGAATACCCCACGACACATAACGGCGAAGCAAAGATTTACCCGTATTTTTCGGAAGGCTTCCACACTATTGTAATAGACGGCAGTCCCGAAGAAGTAGTTTACATGAGAAATGATGGCAGCCTCACACAATCATATGTCGCTAAAACTGTCGGCGATTTTGTGGTTTACGGCGGCACATTGGATACAGATTACTCATATTCAGGTAATGTTCTAACAATAAACGGCGTAACTCCGCTGATGATAAAGAATACAGACCCGAATGCAGCCACAACCGACAAAATTGAGGTTGCAAGCGGTATTTCCGCAAATCTTACCCTTGCGGGAGTAAACATTAACGTTTCCGGAACAAGTGGCGCGTGCGCATTTAAGATTGCGGACGACAGCACAGGAACGGTCACAATCACCCTTGCGAGCGGCACGGAAAACAAGCTGATAAGCGGCATAAACTGCGCAGGTCTGCAAAAAAACGGTGCTTCGGGACACCTTGAAATCAAGGGTACAGGTGCGCTCACAGCAACAGGCGGAGCAAACGCAGCAGGTATAGGCGGCGGTCAAAGCGGAAGCACAGCAGGTATCACCATAAGCGGCGGCATTGTTTCTGCAACAAGCAGCATGTATGGTGCAGGCATAGGCGGCGGCAAATGCGGCGACGGAACAAATATCACCATAAGCGGCGGCACTGTTACCGCAACAGGCGGCGAAAATGGTGCAGGTATAGGCGGCGGCACTGATGGCAATTGCTCGGATATTAACATCAGCGGCGGCACAGTTAATGCAGCAAGCACCGATTACGGCGCAGGTATAGGCGGCGGCAAAAAAGGCACTGCAATGAATATTAACATAAGCGGCGGCACAGTTACGGCAACAGGCGGTGATAACGGCGCAGGTATAGGCGGCGGCAACGAAGGCAACGGCTCGCTTATTACTATAAGCGGCGGCATTGTTACCGCAACAGGCGTTTGGGGCGGCGCAGGTATAGGCGGCGGTGTTTTTGGCGAGAGTTCAGATATAATCATAAGCGGCGGCTCTGTTTTGGCGCAGGGCGGAATATTCAACCAATACAGCGGAGCGGCAATAGGAAACGGTATAGAAGCTGTTGACCTTGAAAACAATGTATTATCCGACGGTACTTACAAAACTCCCACCAACGGCACAGAGAACGTTTATCCCCTTGTTGTTGATAATCCGTCCGAACTGTCCGTTAAGGTTGACGGTACGCCTTATTTTCCCACATATCACGGTGACGGCAAGCTGTACCTCTATCTTACGGCAGAATCTCACGAAATAATCGTCGGAGAAGAAGTAATAAACGTATTTTGGGATTCCTTAATAGAAAGGTTATTAAAAGAGGACGAACTGGGAACTGATCTGACAGTTACGCTTACAGACGGCACAGGCGATCCTGTTTACGGCGTTGATTATAGTTACCTTAAGTCGGAGGGAGTGCTTACAATCCTTTCCGATACAGCTATGACCATTGCAAAACGTGCAGGTGTTGAATCAACAGACGACACCATAGTTATTGCAGCGGACATTAACGCAGATATTACTCTTGCAGGAGTTAATATTGACGTTTCGGGAACCGATAACGCAAGTGCATTCAAGATTGCGGACGGCAGTCAGGGCAATGTTACAGTCACTCTTGCCGATGACACGGTAAACACGCTGACAAGCGGCAAGAATTGCGCAGGCTTGCAGAAGAACGGAGTCTATATTTCCGCTGACAAGGGCAAGCTCACCATCAAGGGCGGCGCAAACGGCACAGGAACGCTTACCGCAAACGGCGGCAGTTATGGCGCAGGCATTGGCGGCGGCAATGGCGGCAGCGGAGCAAATATTGAAATAAGCGGCGTCAAAGTCACAGCAGCAGGCGGCGGCAGCGGCGCAGGCATAGGCGGCGGCAGCGACGGCGACGGAACAAATATCACCATCAGCGGCGGCAGCGTAGTTGAAGCTTCAAACACCTACATGGGTGCAGGCATAGGCGGCGGCAAAGGCGGCAGCGGAACATATATCACCATCAGCGGCAGCAAGGTTACCGCAACAGGCGGTGCTGACGGCGGCGCAGGTATAGGCGGCGGCAACGGCGGCGAC
>CAMDZU010000115.1 GCA_945910715.1 uncultured Clostridia bacterium | reverse complement strand
CATCACCTCGTCTTTTTCCGCCTGCTTCATTTTTCCGTGGAGCAGCCCTACCGAAATATCGCTGAACCAATCACGGCAAAGCTCATTATAATAAGCCACGGCACTTGCTTTTTCGTTTTCGCTTTCCTCAATGGCAGGGCAGACGATGTAAGCCTGAAAGCCCTTTTCAACGTATTTTCTGATGAATTTGTAAAGCCGTGGGCGGTAACTCGTGTCAACACCGTAGGTTTTTACGGGTATTCTGCCCTTTGGCATTTCGTCAAGTACAGATATATCAAGGTCGCCGTAAATAATCAGAGCAAGGGTTCTCGGGATAGGCGTTGCGGACATAACAAGAACGTGGGGGTTTTCGCCCTTTTCCGCAAGGGTAGAACGCTGTCCAACGCCGAAGCGGTGCTGCTCGTCCGTTACCACAAGCCCCAGTCTGTGGAACTCAACGCCCTTCTGGATAAGCGCCTGCGTTCCGACAATAATGTGGGCTGTTCCGTCTGAAATTGCGGCTTTCGCCTCTTTTTTCTCCTTGGGAGTAAGTGAGCCTGTAAGCAGGATTATATTCACCCCGAGAGGTTTTAAAAAGGCTGAAAGTGTTTCGTAATGCTGCTGTGCAAGTATTTCCGTCGGCGCCATAAGGGTTGACTGAAAGCCGTTTTTGTGGGCGAAAAAGCAGACCGCCGCAGCTACAAGGGTTTTGCCGCTGCCAACGTCCCCCTGAAGCAGTCTGTTCATAGGCGTTTCGCCGCACATATCGGCAATACATTCCTTTACCGAGCGTTTCTGTGCGTTTGTGGGTGCAAAGGGCAGGGAGCGGTAAAACTCCTCTATGCCGCATTGCTTCATAGACGCACCCGTAAGGCTGCGGTTTCTGTTTTTCAGCAGGCTCAGCCCAAGCTGCAGCACCAGCATTTCCTCAAAGGCAAGCCGTCGCTTTGCGGTATTGTACTGCTCAATGTCACGGGGGAAATGAATCATATTCAGCGCCGTTTTTTTATCTGCAAGGTCGTATTCATTGCAGATTTTTTCTCCCAGCAAATCGGGCTCATTGTACATTTTCAAGGCGCTGTGCAGATTTGCCGCCACCATATTCCTTGTAAGTCCGCCGGTAAGGTGGTATTTTGGAGTAAGCCTGTTTTCGTCCTTTGCGCTTATGAAAAGGGGAGAGGAGGTTTCCTTGCGGAGAAAATCTCCTGTTATCTTGCCGTAAAAAATGTACTCCTCGCCCTCAATAAGCTTGTCGAAGCTGAATTTGCTGTTGAAAAAGGTGCAGAGGATATCGCCGCTTTCGTCGCTGACAATGCACTTGAAAATTGAGTATCTGGGGCTGATATAAGGGTGCAGCTTTTTGCTCACAAAGCCGTGAAAAACCGCATTTTCCCCGTTTTCAAGCTGACCTATGGGTATAGGCGAGTTGAAATCCACATAATCTCTCGGATAAAAGGTGAGCAGATCCCACACATTGTTTATGCCAAGCTTTCTGTAAAGGGCAGCCCTTTTTTCGCCTATTCCCGATATTTCGGTTAATGGAGTGTTCTTTAATGACATATTTCTTATTACAAAATCAGGCGGTCCTAAACCGCCCGAAATATTATTCAACCGATACGAAATAGTAATAAACAGGCTGACCGCCGTTTACAAGGTTTATTTCAATATCATCGTTTATTTTTCCTCTGATGAACTCATAAGCCTGCTGTGCCGATTCGTCCGAAACATCAGCGCCGTAAATAATGGTTATATATGAGGTATCGCTCTTGATAAGCTTCTTTGTTACCTTGTAAAGGGCTTTCTGAACGTCCTTTTCAACAAAGGCAAGCTTGCCGTTTTCCATAGCCATTATGTCGCCCTGCTTGATGCTTCTGCCCTCGAAATCGCTGTCACGGACTGCAAAGGTAACGGAGCCTGTTCCTACTCTGTCAAGAGCCTCGGTCATTGCAATGCTGTTTTCGTTAACCTCTGCGTTGGGGTCAAAGGAAAGCATTGCGGTAATTCCCTGTGGGATTGTTCTTGACTGGAGGACGATAACGTTTCTGTCGGCTAATTTTACCGCCTGTTCAGCCGCCATAATGATGTTCTTGTTGTTGGGAAGAACAAACACGTTGTGAGCCGGAGTAGCCAGTATTGCCTCAAGAATATCCTCTGTTGAGGGGTTGGAGGTCTGACCGCCTCTTACAATGCTGTCAACTCCAAGGTCGGTAAACAGGGCTTCAAGACCCGCTCCCGAAACAACGGACACAAAGCCGTACTTCTTTTCAGGCTTAACGGGAGCAAGCTTCTGCTTCTTTTCAAGCTCAACCTTCTGAACCTGTCCCTTGTGCTGTTCCTTCATATTTTCTATTTTCATATTGATGAGCGAGCCGAAAAGCAGACCCTCTTCAAGAGCTTTTCCGGGGTGCTCCGTATGAACGTGTACCTTGATTATCTCATCGTCGTCAACCACTACAACGCAGTCGCCTATTGTTTCAAGGAAAGCGCGCAGAAGCTTGGGGTCCTTTGCGCCCTCTTTTTTCACAACAAGGTATTCTGTGCAGTAGGTGAACTCAATATCTGCTTCAACAGAGCCTGCCGCATTGGTAATAACAGGCAGCTTTGCGGTTTCTTCCTCGGCGGTTTTTACTCCCTCTCCGCCTGACATTACCTTTTCCATGCCCTGCATAATTACAAGGAAGCCCATTCCGCCTGCGTCCACAACTCCTGCCTTTTCAAGTACAGGCAGCAGTTTTGGGGTGTTGTCAAGGGATTCCTTTGCTTTTCTTGTAAGCTCTGCGAAGATTTCGGAAAGGTCGTCCGTTGTTTCCGCAAGGGCGTTTACCGCTTCGGAGGTTTCTCTTGCAACGGTAAGTATTGTGCCCTCGGTAGGTTTCATAACCGATTTGTAAGCGGCGTCAACGCCAAGAGCGAGAGCCTTGCAGAATTCTTTCGGAGTAGCCGTGGTTTTTCCCGAAAGTCCCTTTGAAAGTCCTCTGAAAAGCAGAGATAGGATAACTCCTGAATTGCCTCTTGCGCCTCTCAGCATTGCGGAAGCGGTTGCGTCCGCAACAGCGCCTACGGTAACAGCATCGGACATAAGCTTCAGCTCAGGCAGAGCGTTCTTGATTGTCATTGACATATTTGTGCCCGTATCGCCGTCAGGGACAGGGAAAACGTTCAGCTCGTCAACCATATTTCTGTTGTTTACAATGTTGTTTGCTCCCGAAATTACAGCGTCACGGAGCATCTTGCCGCTAATATTCAAATCTACACTCCCTTTATATTACAGTGATTTTCAAGACTTAATTGCGTCAATATAAACATTGACCTTTTCAACGGGTATATCCGTTTCGTCCTCCACAACGTATCTTACTTTGTGCTGGATACTTTTAACCACGGACGCAACGTTTATTCCGTACATAACGGTTATGTGCAGGTCAATAATAAGCTTGTTGTGCTGATAGCTGACTGTAACGCCCTTGTCGATATAGTTCTTTTTAGGGATAAAGGGAATTGATTCAAGAAAAGTCTGCTTTGTGTTGCCCACATTCATATCAACCACGCCGAAACAGTTTGTGACTGTTCCGCCGATAAGAGCGGCAAAAAACTGCTTGGAAATATTGATTTTGCCAAGATGATTCTGAATTTCTACCATAAAAATCATTCCTTTCTCGTTACATATCAATTTATTATACTACATTCGGAGCAACATTTCAAGGGTTATTTATAGGTTTTGCAATAATTCCGAAAGGATAATTGAGAAATTTAAGAGCATTTTCCGCTTTTTTCTCATTTTCGAAGATTCCGAACACCACGCTGCCGCTGCCTGTCATTGAAGCTCCCGTTGCCCCGAGAGCAAGCAATTCTGTGCGGATTGCCTCGATTCTTCTGTCGCCGTAAAGCTGTTCAAAAACATTATAGCAGGCTTTGGAAACCGCTTTTACGTCTTCGTTTTCAAGCCCCTCCAGCATTCTGTCAATGTCGCTGTTTGGCGGTACGGGGGCTTTGTCGTAGGTCATATAGGCAATTCCCGTGTTGTTTGTGAAGTCGGGCTGGATTATTGCAAAGGTGCATTGGGGGAGAGGCTTCACCTCGGTGAAAATGTTTCCCGTACCCTTGCAGAGAGCGGTTCCGCCGTGAATACAGAAAGGAATATCCGCTCCGAGCCTGTTTCCTGTTTCGTAAAGCTGTTGGGCTGACAAGGTATTGTCGAAAAGCCTGTTAAGCCCGGTTAAAACAGCCGCTCCGTCGGTGCTTGAGCCGCCCATTCCTCCCTCAAGGGGAATACGCTTTTTTATAGCCATTTCCACCGCAAAATCCCTGCCAATCCGCTCCAGAAAAGCTTTTGCGGCTTTATAGGCAATGTTCCTTTCGTCGCAGGGAACAAGTGGATTGTCGCAGGAAATTGTTATTCCCTTTCCGTCCGTGACGGCAATTTCAACATCATCGTGCAGGTCAATCTGCTGCATAACAGTGCAAAGCTCGTGATAGCCGTTGGGATAACGTCCCGTAATGTCCAGAAACAGATTCAGCTTTGCATAAGCCTTAACCGTTGTTTTTAAGTTCATTGAGAAATTCTCCGATACGGGAAATGGCGGTGTTGAGATGATTTACGGAATATGCATAGGAAATGCGGATATAGCCCTCGCCGCTTGCGCCGAAAGCGTCGCCGGGCACTACCGCAATTCTTTTTTCGTTTATAAGCCGCTGACAGAATTCCTGTGAGGAAAGTCCCGTGGACTTTATGCAGGGGAACACATAAAAGGCTCCCTCAGGTTCACAGGTGTGAAGTCCAAGGTCGTTGAAGCCCATTACGCAAAGTCGGCGGCGCATATCGTATTCGCTTACCATATAGTCAACATCTGAGCGGCAGTCCTTTAAGGCGGTAATAGCCGCATACTGGCTTGTGGTAGGAGAGCACATAATGCCGTACTGGTGAATTTTCAGTATCTGCTTGATTATGGGCGCAGGCCCAACCGCATAGCCAAGACGCCAGCCCGTCATTGAAAAGGCCTTGGAAAAGCCGTTTATTACAATGGTACGTTCTTTCATACCGTAAATTTCGGCAATGGAAACGTGCTTTTCATCGCCGTAGGTAAGCTCGGAATAAATCTCGTCCGAAATAACAAGTATGTTTGTATCCCTGATAACGCCTGCAATTTTTTCAAGGTCCTCTCTGCGCATTACTGCCCCCGTTGGGTTATTTGGGTAAGGGAGAACAAGAGCCTTTGTTTTAGGAGTAATTTTTGATATAAGCTCCTCGGCTGTGAGCTTGAAGCTGTTTTCTTCCTTTGTTTCAATGG
>CAMDZU010000114.1 GCA_945910715.1 uncultured Clostridia bacterium | reverse complement strand
AACGGAGCAATCAAAGACCGGGACTGCGTTTTTCCCTGCCCGCGTCGGACGACGCGGGCATTTTTCTTTTGGCGGCATTCACTGCTCCCCGGCACTTTTACGGCGGCTTCTGCCGTCCGGCTTTTTGGCGGCGTTTTCCGTCGCCCGGTGCTTTTGCGACGCTCTCTGCCCCCCGGCATTTTCGGCGGCTTCAATATGCTGTGCAGGACTTTTGGAGAAAGCGTCTATAAGATTGTATCCGATAATTCCTGCAAAGGCAACGGAAACAAGCAAAATGCCTGCCTTGTCGAGGGAGTGGAAAAGTTTTATTCCTATCTGAAGCAAAACGCCGAATAAATCGCCTGCCGCAATTCCTGCAAGGATAAGAGCGAAATCAACGTATGTAACTCCAATCCCCGAAATCGAGCCAATAAACAGGCAGAAAAGGGACGCAACAGCAAAGCTTGCCACATTCATAAGCACAACCAACAGAAAGGTTGCGGCTGACTTTGCTGTTGGAGTGACGGGAACAGATTTGAAAAAATACCTCCACTTACCCTTTTCGTCAGCTTCGCAGCTCTGAAGGAAGGTGGCAACAGCAAAGCCTGACAGAAGTATAGGATAAAGCTTGGATAAAAGAACTACTGTTTCCTTTATACCTGCAATTTCTGCTTCCAATGACGAGTCGGATTCATTGGGATTTACGATAATTATTTCCGAAACGATTCTGCCGATATTGCCGTAGTCAAAGCTTAAAATAGCCAGCACGGAAAGAACGGACATAATCACAAAGATTACAAGCAGGGGCTTAAGCTTCTTTTTTGAAAGGTAAAGCTCCCTGTATGCAAGGGCTTTAAAGGTACGCAGGCTCATTATGTCCACTCCTTTTTCTCTCTGTTTACATAGAAAAGCATAATATCCTCAAGGGTGGTCCTTTCTATAATAAGGTCGGGGTGATTTTTCTTCGCCTCGGCACGGTCGGAGACCATTATTTCAGCTCCGAAATCGTTTAAACGTGCGCTTATGTACTCGTCCCCGTCAAGCTTAGCGTAATCCTCTTTTGAGCATTTGATTACTGCGTGATTATCAAGAATTTCGTCCTTGTAGCCCGTAAGGAGTATTCTGCCCTTGTCGATAAAGGTTACGCAGTCGGCGATTTTTTCAAGGTCGCTGGTTATATGGGAGGACATAAGAATACTGTTTTCCTCGTCCTGAAGATACTCCCTGAAAATATCCAGTATCTCGTTTCTTACAACGGGGTCAAGACCTGTTGTTGCCTCGTCCATTATGAGAAGTCTTGCTCCGTGGGAAAGGGCGGTGGCAATCTGAAGCTTCATCTTCATACCCTTTGAAAGCTTTCCGATTTTCTTTTTTCTCGGCAGACCGAAACGTTCCAGATACCGACAGAAGGTTTCGCTACTCCAGTTCCTATACAAACCGCCGAACATAATGTTCAGGGAGTTTGCCGTCATACTTTCGTGGAACGGTATTTCATCAAATACTGCGGCAAGCTGTTCCTTTATTTCATACTCGTTTTCAGGATAATCAAGCCCCAGCATTTTAATGCTGCCGCTTTCGGGTTCAATTATGTTGAGCAGAGCCTTGATAGTAGTGGTTTTGCCTGCGCCGTTCTGCCCGATAAAGCCCATTATTGTTCCCTTAGGCACGCAAAAGCTTATGCCGTCCAGAGTAAAGCCGTCGTACCTCTTTGTAAGACCGCTTATCTCTATTGCGTTTTCATATTCCGCCATTTCATTCGCCCCCATAAATAAGTTCAAGTATTTCCTTCATTTCCTCAACAGTAAGCCCGCAGAGCTTTGCCTTTTCGCAGGCCTTTGCCAGAAGCTCCTCAGTCTGCCTTATTGCTTCCTCACGGAGAAAGCCCGTGTTCTGCCGTTTTACAAAGCAGCCCTTTCCTGCAAAGTTTTCAATAAAGCCGTCACGCTCAAGCTCCTCGTAGGCTCGTTTGGTGGTAATCACGCTTATTCTCAGCTGCTGTGCAAGAGCTCGCATTGAGGGCAGGGCGTCCCCTGCTTCAAGACTGCCGCTCATTATTCCCGACTTTATCTGCGACACTATCTGCATATAGATAGGCTCGTCGGAGGAATTGCTTAAAATTATGTCCATCAGGCACCTCATAGAAAGATTGTATATATACGATATACACAGTATAACACGGATATATACACTTGTCAATAGCTTTATAAGCTTTTCCGAAAAAATGTTTTCTTGAATTATCCGTCGGACTGTGATATAATTCATACATCAAGTCCAAATCAAAGGTAAATAATATGGAAATCCAAAACAATAAAAAAGCCCGTTTTCACCTGCCCGGTATGTTGGGATTCTATGAGCTGTACCGTGTTTTTCTTCCTCTGTTTTATAAGCACAGGGAGTATTTTTACGAGTGGTGCGAAATAGGCTCTGTTTACGGCGCTCCCTCCGATTGTATCTGGGGCGGAGGACGTGTGGGAGAAGAGGGAGCGGACTTCGGCAAGGCTTTGGCGCTTTTGCGGGAATACGGAATTTCCGCACGGCTGACCTTCAGCAACTCCCTGCTGAGAGAGGAGCATCTTTCGGACAGAAAATGCAACGCCCTGTGCGAAATGCTGAGCAGATACGACAATCCGAAAAACGGGGTTATTGTTCATTCGGAATTGCTGCTGCAATATCTGAAAAGGAATTATCCCAATCTTTATTTTGTTTCCTCAACGACAAAGGTGCTTACGGATTTCAGGCAGCTTGCCGAGGAAATAGACCGTGATGATTTTCTTTACGTTGTACCCGACTTCCGCCTCAACAAGGCGTTTGACAGGCTTGAAGCCCTGTCGCTGCCGCAGAAGAATAAGATTGAGTTTCTCTGCAACGAGTGCTGTTATACAGGCTGTAAGGAAAGAAAGCAATGCTACGAAAACGTCAGCCGCAAAATCCTCGGAGAGGACTGTCCCGACCATATATGCAAAGCGCCCCACGGCAGCGAGGGGTATCTGTTTTCAAGAGCAATGGCAAGCCCCGCCTTTATAGGCATTGAGGATATACAAAGCCGCTATCTTCCCATGGGCTTTACCAACTTCAAAATCGAGGGGAGAGGGCTTGGCAGCGCACTGATGCTGGAATTTCTCCTTTACTATTTAACAAGGCCCGAATATCAGCTTCGGGTAAGAGAGGAAATTTATCTTGACAGTATGCTTGATTTATGGTAATACAGCTTCAGGAAAAAACGACCCGATGTGATAATCCCATCATTCACATCGGGTCGTTTGAATTATTATCTATTTCATCGCTCAGGCTTTGTCCGTCTGAATCTTTCCGCAGATTACATACCAGGCACTCTGCCGACGGTCTGCTAAATAACGGTCATATCAATAGGCTTGCCTGTAAAGGAATAGGTTTTTATTGTTCCGTAACAGCCTGTACTCCGTGCTTAAAAAAATTTCAATACCCGTTGACGGAAGTGGGCTTATGATGTTATACTATTCATTGGAACAACTACTTTTTGATACTGTGTTTTGGTCGTACTTAACATTATATCATTTTTGGAGTTGTTTTTCTATTTCTTTCTGTCACCTATCAATTGTATCATAACATATCAGAAATATTAAGCTTATCTAATTCTGTTGAATCGAATAAAGAAAACAACATTTTTTCTATTTCCGAATGAATAGGTGTACTGTTTTTTTCGTTATTCTTTTTTATAAAAATATAATTAACTTCCATTTGAATAATAACTTTCTTTTAATAAATTTTGTATAATCTCCTAAAGCAACTATGCCTTGGGGGATTGAATTGTTTTAGCTTAAATGAAGTCAGTTAATTAAGGTTACCATTTACAGCCACAATTTTTGCATTCCATCGTTTTACCAAGGTTTGAGCTAAATAAACCCACTATAGCAAAACCAAACGCTTTTTTCCCTGTTGAAATCTTTCGAACATTTGTAGAGCCACAAGTTGGGCATTTAGGTATATCTTCCGACTTTGTATTAGTGATTTCAGCATAATTAATATTGTTTAGAATTTTAAACTCCTCCGCCCAAGATACAGACTGGGTGTACATGGGCTTTATGTCCTCCACTGCTTCATTTCCTTTCGCCACAGTCTGCGTGACCTCGATAAGTTTTTACGTTTCCTCGGCTATTCGTTGCTTGGTGCTGTTGATGGTGGCGGATATGTCCTCTGCGGAATATAGGCTCTCCCATGTCAGCGATTTACCTATTTCCATCTGTAATTTACTCAGCTGTTCATTCAGTTTTTTCGATGGACAGCTGATACTTTTTCTGCAAGGTTTTTGCAGTTGTAAGCTCCGATTCAAGCCTTTTGCTGATGACCTCTGTTTCGGGAGTATCCACAATATTCTGAAATATCTTCTCCACAATTTCCGTAATGGCATTGTCAATTTTATAAGCGTCGTAGGATATCTGTGAGGTGCAGTCGTTCAGCTTTCTCGCCCTGTGATATATCTTCTTTCTTCTGCTCATAAAAAATAATATCTCTGTGTCTGGTTAGCTGGGTCTTGTTCTTGGTATACTCGGTCAGCACAGCCTTTACAGTTTCCGCATCGACAGTGCCAACGCCTGTGTCCTTCATATCGCCGATCTGCACAACGTCCTCGTAAAAGCTTTTCCGCTTATCCGAAGATGTGACCACATTCGAAGAATATCCCCTGCCGAACTGATGCTCATAGCAGCTTACAGTTATCTTTCGGTCATTTCGCTTCTGCTTTGCATTATACTCGCTGACAGCACCGCTGAACAGCCTTTCGTACATCTCCTGCTGGGGTATGTTCACGAACACGATATTGTCCCTAGTGCGGGTCTTATCTACATTATTCGCCGTAAACAGCCGCAAATTGTGGGTAAGGCTCCCCTTGCCCTGACATAATGACACTCTTTTGATTTTCATCTTTACACCTCCAAATCTAAATTTATATTGTTTATAACTATAACATTATTGTTTAGTTTATGTTATTATACAACTATCCGGTACTTTTGTCAATAGGTTTTCGAAAATTTCTCAAACTTTTTGTTTAGCTTATTGACTATTATTGTTTTTCGAGATATAATCTATATATAAATAGTTTTGGAGGGACTGCTATGACCGTAGGTGAAAGAATAAAGTATGCCCGAAAAATGCGTGGTCTTACACAAAAGGAGTTGGGACTCAGGATAGGCTTCGATGAAAATACCGCTGATGTCCGTGTGGCGCAATATGAAAGCGGCACGAGAACGCCCAAGCTGGATATGCTTACAAAAATAGCGGCAGTTCTGGACGTAACCATAGACTCGCTCCGTGAACCCACACTTGAGGATACAACATCATTCCTGCATCTGCTTTTCAACCTTGAAATGGAAGCCG
>CAMDZU010000113.1 GCA_945910715.1 uncultured Clostridia bacterium | reverse complement strand
TGGTCGGCTTGGTTGGTTATTGAAAAAGGTTAAACTAATTACCTAAAAAAGGAGTAAAGTTATGGCAGAAATTAAAGCTTTCAGAGGACTTCGCTACACGGAAAAGGCAGGCAATATCGGTGACGTTTGCTGTCCGCCATACGACATTATAAGCAATGAACAGCGTAAGGCTTACCTTGACAAGAACCCCAACAACATTATACGCCTTGAGCTGCCCAAAACCGCAGACGAAGACGATTCCGCCTATGGCAAGGCGCTTTCCTGCCTTAACAGCTGGCTTGAGGGCGAAATACTGAAGCGTGATGACAAGGAAGGCATTTACATCTACGAAATGGATTTTGCGGCAAACGGCGGCAGCTACTCCGTAAAGGGATATATTTCCCTTGTAAGGCTGGAGGAATTTTCAAAGGGCATTATCCTCCCTCACGAGGAAACTCTCTCAAAGGCGAAAACCGACCGCTTTAATCTTATGTGTGCAACAGGCTGCAATTTCAGCCAGATTTACTCCCTTTATATGGATGAGGACGGCGGCGCTTACGCTATTATCGACAGCGCAAGCAAGGGCGAGCCTGACAGTATATTCACCGACGCAGACGGAGTTACTCACAAGCTCTGGTGCGTTTACGACAAGGAAACACAGCAGAAGCTTATTGACAAAATGGCAGACAAGAAGCTTTATATTGCAGACGGTCATCACAGATATGAAACCGCACTCAACTACAAGAAATTTGTTGCGGAAAACAAAACCGACCTTGGTACTTCGGAATATGTCTGCATGATGCTTGTTAATATGGAAAATCCGGGACTTGTGGTATTCCCGACCCACAGAATTGTCCGTGATCTGTCCGACTTCAATTATGACGAGGTTATCGAAAAGTGCAAGGATTATTTTGAAATCACTCCTTATCTTAACAGAGAAAAGGGAGAAATCGGTCTTGCAGACAGCTACAAGGCAGGCAAAAAGGCATTTGTGCTGTTTAACGGCGACAACAATTACACTCTCCTTGTGCTTAAGGACGAGGAAACAATGAAAAAGCTTATGCCCGACTGCAGCGACGCACTGAGAGGACTGGACGTAAGCGTGCTGCACACCCTTGTGCTTGAACGAATTTTCGGCATTGACAAGGAAAATATGGCAAAGCAGATTAACCTTACATACACACGCTCGGCGGACGAGGCAATCGCCGCAGTTGACGGCAAGAGAGCAAACTGCTGCTTCCTGCTTAATCCAACAAGAGTTTCCGAAATCAGGGACGTTGCTCTTGCAGGAGAAAAAATGCCTCAGAAATCAACTTATTTTTACCCCAAGCTTACAACGGGTCTTGTTATGAACAAAATTTTTGACTGATAAAAGGAGAAAGCTATGTTAGCACGAGAAGCAAAAAACGAACTTGTAAATCATATTATCCCTTTCTGGAATAAGCTGGAGGATAAGGAAAACGGCGGTTTTTACGGCTTTATGGATTCCGACCTGAAGCTTGACAAAAACGCTGACAAGGGTGTAATTCTTCATTCCAGAATACTGTGGTTCTATTCAAACTGCTACCTTGTTTTAAAGGACGGAGAATGTCTTGAAAAGGCAAGACATGCTTTTGAGTTTCTTAGAGATTACTGCGTTGACAGAGAATACGGCGGCGTTTACTGGATGATGAAAGCAAACGGTCAGGTTGCGGATTCAATGAAGCACGTTTACTGCAATGCGTTCTTTATTTACGCAATGTCAAGCTACTATGACGCAAGCAAGAACAAGGAGGCTCTTAACCTTGCAATGGACGTGTTCAGAATCATTGAGGAAAAGGGTACCGACGATGTTGCCTACCTTGAAGCAATGACAAGAGAATGGAAGCTTATGGAGAACGACGCATTGTCCGAAAACGGTCTTATGGCTGACAAGACAATGAACACCACTCTCCACCTTATTGAGGCTTACACCGAGCTTTACAGAGTTTCCGGTGACGCTCACGTTCTTAAGCGCCTTAAATTCCTCCTTGACGTTACCTACGACAAGATTTACGATAAGGAAAACTCAAAGCTGTTAGTGTTCTTCGACAAGAATCTGAACGAGATCGGCGACATTTACTCCTACGGACACGACATTGAGGCAACATGGCTTATCGACCGTGCCTGCGAGGTTATCGGCGACGAAAAGCTTATCAAGAAGTTTGCAGGCATGAATTCCGGAATTGTTGAAAAGATTGCGGACGTTGCCTTTGAAAACGGTGCTCTCAATAACGAGGTTGAACACGGCGTTGTAAACAAGTGGAGAATCTGGTGGGTACAGGCAGAGGGAGTTGTTGGCTTCCTTAACGCTTACCAGAAGTACGGCAACGCACGCTATCTTGAAATTTCCCACGCATTATGGGAATACATCAAGAACAACATTATTGACCCGAGAGAGGGCGGCGAGTGGTATTCGCAGGTTGACGAACAGGGCAATTACGCTAAGTTCAAGCCCGAGGTTGACCCTTGGAAGTGCCCCTATCACAACGGCAGAATGTGTCTGGAAGTTATCAAGCGTTCATAAACCGAAAGGCTTTGTATGAAAAAATTATTTATGGCAGCCGCACTTGTAACGGCGGCGGCAATGCTTACGGCCTGCGGCTCAGAGGCAAGCGTTGCCAAGGAAATCAAAATCCCCATTTACGAAAATACGGAAAGCAAGCTGAACACCGTAACCGTAGAGTATATGGACTTATCCCAGACGGACGCAATAGGCTCTGTAATCGGCTATCCCTACGCTGACGCAATAAACAGCGAAAACGAGGGAAACCTTTTAAGCTATGAGCTGAAAAGAGGGGATAAGCTCAGCGAAGGCGACGTAATTGCGGTGCTGGATTCGTCGGCGCTGAATTACGAATACACCAGCCAGAAAATTCTCTGTGACGCAGCCTATGACAGATATGCGGCAAGCGGTAGCAACAAGGATTATCTGCAGTATCAGGAGGAGCAGGCAAAGCTTGACCTTATACAGTACAAAATTGACTGCTACACCATAAAAGCGCCCTACGACTGCGTTGTAACGGACACGGCGCAGCATACTATCGGCGAGGTAATAACCGCAGGAACATATTTCTGCACCATTGCTAAGCCTGACGAGGTAAGGGTTTATCTCAATCAGGACACCGACAAGTTTGCCCTTGGAACAAAGGTGGGAATAAAATTCACCGCAGGCACTTACAACGGCACGGTAACAATGATTCCCTCGTCCTCGGGCGGCAAGTGGGGAGATTTCAACCTGTCAGATTATGTTGTAATCACCTTTGACGAGGGCGAGTTGGAGCGGCTTCTTGAAGATACGCCCAATGCGGTAAGCGCAGGTTGGGCAACGGTTTACGTTACCTCTGTGGATAAGAGAAACGTTCTCGCCGTTCCCGAAAAGGCGGTAAAGCAGTTCTCGGGAAGCATTTACTGCAACCTTATCGACAACGGCGAAAAGGTACAGGTTCCCGTTGAAATCGGAAACACATACAACGGCTATACAATCATTCTCAGCGGACTTACCGAGGGAGATGTAATTGCCGCAGATTGACAAGTTTCAGATAGTCTGATTGCCTTCCAAATAAATGGAAGGCAATGCTATTGAAGAAAGGATTTTATGGATAGTAAAGGTATGTTCAGGCGCTTTCTGCCATACTACAAGCCCTATGTGGGGATTATTATAATCGACCTGTTAGCGGCGGCGCTTACCACAATATGCGAGCTGGTGCTGCCAATGATTGTAAGGCAGATTACGGGCGCGGCAGGAGAGGGCACTTTGCTTGCGGAAACGGTTATAAAGCTTGGTTTGCTTTATCTGTTCCTGCGTGTAATCGACGTTGCCGCCAACTATTTTATGGCTTATATCGGACATATAACAGGCACACGGCTTGAAACGGATATGCGCCACGATTTGTTTGAGCATTTGCAGAAGCTTTCTTTCTCGTATTACGACGATACCAAAATCGGACAGATTATGGCTCGCATCACAAGCGATTTGTTTGATATAACCGAGTTTTCCCACCATTGCCCCGAGGAATTTTTCATTGCCGCAATCAAAATTGTGGGCTCTTTCATAATTCTTGCCGGAATAAATATATGGCTTACTCTCAGCATTTTTGTTTCCATTCCGCTGATGATTTTTGTTGCTCTTGCGTTCAGAAAGAAGATGAAGAACGCATTCAAGGTACAGCGTGAACAGATAGGCGAAATGAACGCAATAGTTGAGGATTCTCTCCTTGGAATAAGGGTTGTGAAAAGCTTTGCCAACGAGGACGTGGAGCAGAAAAAGTTTGATAAGGGCAACAAGGTTTTCTTTGAGGCAAAGAAAAGAGCCTACAAGTATATGGCGCTTTTTCAGGGCAGCACAAGATTTTTCGACGGTGTAATGTACGTTGTGGGCGTTATGATAGGCTCGTTTTTCCTGCTGGGCGGAGAAATAACCGCCCCAGACCTTATCGCTTACATTATGTATATAACAACGCTCCTTGCCACTGTCCGCAGAATAATTGAGTTTACCGAGCAGTTCCAGCGAGGAATTACGGGAATTGAGCGCTTTGAGGAAATTATGCTCCAGCCTGTTGAAATTGAGGACAGACCCGACGCAAAGGAGCTTGATAAGGTTGAGGGAAATATCACCTTTGAAAACGTAAGCTTTCACTATGCGGAAAATCTGGAAAACGTTCTTGACAACATCAGCTTCGAGGTGCACAAAGGCGAGAATGTGGCTATTGTAGGCTCATCGGGCAGCGGCAAAACCACAATGTGCAATCTTATTCCCCGTTTTTACGAGGCAAATAACGGCAGAGTGCTTATTGACGGTCACGACATCAGGGAATACACACAACATTCCCTCCGCAAGCAGATTGGCGTTGTTCAGCAGGACGTTTACCTGTTTTCGGGAACGGTTGCGGAAAATATCCTTTACGGCAGGCTTGACGCAACAATGGACGAGGTAATTGAGGCGGCTAAAAAAGCAGGAGCGGACGAGTTTATCCGCAAGCTGCCAAAGGGCTACGATACCTATGTTGGCGAGCGTGGAGTAAAGCTTTCGGGCGGCGAAAAGCAGCGCATAAGCATTGCAAGGCTGTTTCTGAAAAATCCGCCTGTTCTCATTCTTGACGAGGCGACCAGTGCCCTTGACAACGAAAGCGAGCATCTTGTCCAGCAGTCCCTTGAAAAGCTTTCAAAGGACAGAACGACCCTTACCATTGCTCACCGTCTTACCACTATAAAAAACGCTACCCGAATTATTGTCCTTACCGACGACGGAATTGCGGAAACGGGAACTCACGACCAGCTTATCGCAAAAAACGGCATATACGCAGGCTTCTACAAAATGTACACCTAAAGGGAGCCCCTTTGGGC
>CAMDZU010000112.1 GCA_945910715.1 uncultured Clostridia bacterium | reverse complement strand
TGTCGAAAAAGTCATTTTGAAAGTTTAGGTCAAGCCTTTTCAAAGGCTTGCGGTTTCCAAAGGCAGAGCCTTTGGTCGGCTTCCGCAGAAGCCGAAATTCCCCTATTTAAAGCGATTTTTTGCAAGGGTTTGGGACGCTTTTTTCAAGAAAAAAAGCGTCCCAAAAGTGAATGATTATCGCAACATTATTCTCGAAAAAGGTGCCAGTGGCACCTTTTTCGACGGACTGAAAGGGGGCAATCGCCCCCTTTACTCTTTTCCCTTATCCGTCAAGCTTTACCCCCATATCGGTCAGAAGCTTAACAGTATTATCCATCCAGCCATATACTCTGATGGTAATATAATCGGTGATATAAATTTCCTCCGTATATACCTGTAAAGTGAGCATAATGTATTGGTCTTCATGCTCCTTTCCGAAAAGCAGGTCGTAGCTTACCTTTTGGCAGTCCTTTTCAATTGCCGCCTTTAACTTATCAATATCAATATCTCTGTTTCCGCTGACATAGATACTGTTAATTCTGTATGTCTTGTTTTCCGTATCGCCGAATCTGCTGTTATAGTAGCCGTATGCCCATTCGGGGGTTGCAAGCTCTTTTGCAAAGCTGTCAAGCTTTTCGCTGCTTATCCCATAATAGCGGTCGGCAAAATCGCCGTTTTTAAGGCGGTAATTCAGATTGACTGCCCCATCGCCTGAGATTTCCGCTCCGCTTTTGTCGATTGAGCTGTGCAGCTCCGTTATTTTCTGTATCATATAAGGGTCGGTAACGTCTGTCACGTCAAGGAAATAGTAGTCATATTTTTCGCCGTTGATATAGCTTGAAGCCCAGAAGCTTACCTGCGCAACGTCGCTGCTGTCGGGTACAAAATACTTTTTGCCGAAGCCGTCGGACAGGTAAAGCACCGAGGTAATTCCAAAGCAGACAGCCAGTGTGCCTGCCCATTTAGCCGTTGTAAGGTGGAATTTGCGGAAGTTTCTGCCGCCGATAAGCTCCATTATCACATACACGATAAAGGTGGAAATAACGGCGCCGATTATCCACGGGACGGGATTGTGAGTGTAGGAGTAATATTCCTCCGTGCTTTCCTGCAGTCCTTTCCACACGTTGAAGAAAAGGGGCATTGAAATTGCAAGAATAATAATTCCGGGAATAACAAGGTTCATTCCCTTATAAACGTAGGACATTCCCACACGGTGGTTAGGTCTGTATTTCATAAGGAAGTAGGCGGCAATGAAAAACAGCAGGGTTATTGCGATTGCCCCGATAAAGTAAACGGGACGGAATACGGGAAAATTCAGCATTGCTTTCTCCGAAGAGGAAGCGAAAAGTGCGCCGAAAACATAGTTGAAGGAGGTAAAGATAATTCCAAGAGGCGAGGTTGCGGAAATTTCGTTGATAAATTCCGTTGACGAGCCTGACGAGCCGTAAAAGCAGTTGTTTACAATATACGCTCCAAGACCGTGAATAATGGGCACGGCGAAATTCAGCAGTATGGGGTAAATGTAAGCCTCCGCCTTTCTGCCGCAGACGGACAGGGTAAGCAGAGTAAATGCGCTGAGCATTACGCAGGAGAAAAAGCCTGCCCACATACATTGGGACGCAAGATGACTGATTGCTGTCATATCCTCCTGAAATTCTGCGTCATAGGTGGGGAAGTTTGCCAGTATAATAAGTCCGGTTATTACGGAAATAAGATGGGGCAGTATGCTTGTGGTTATTACACCGAGGAAATCCCCGAAAAATCTTGTGTTGTGGCTTACGGGCAATGAATAGTCCATATCCACCACGTTTTTGCTGTAAAGGTAGCGGAAGCTGCGCAAGGTTGTTACCAGCGTAAACACAAACATTCCCACAAGGCAGAGTATGCATATTACAGCCGCCAACAGGGAGAAGCTTTCCAAAGCGTACAGCGTACCCCTGATATCTGCATATTGGTTAGCGTCGTATTGAACGGCTGTTCTTATTAAATCATATTTGATCAGAAAATTTAAGTAAACGTTTAAAATGCCCAAAAGGGTAGGGTATGACAATACCGCAAAAATGCAGTTCATTATGAGCATTGGCCGCAGATAGCGCAGCTTGTTAAGATAATAGGCTTTGAAGTTGTAAAAGGGCTTATTCACCAAGCTTTGAGCTGTCATAGCCCAGCACCTCCATTTCGTAAACAAATATTTCCTCCAGGGATAATGGCACCTCGTCGTAGAACTTGGGAGAGAATTGCTCCATATCCGCCTTTATGCGGTCACGCTCTCCTCTTGCGATAATGTGAGTAACGCTGCCGCTTGTTTCTGCGTGGAGAATTTCGCCGTTCTTTACCAAAGCCTTGTCAAAGGGCGTTTCAAGGGCGGTCTGGATTTTGAACACGCTGCCCTTAACGCTGTCAAGCTCTCTGTCAAAAACAACCCTTCCGTTGTGCAGTAGTCCCACTCTGTCGCAGAATTCGTCTATTTCTCCTAAATTGTGGGAGCTGAAAATTACGGTCAGCTTGTTGTCCATCATAGCGTCAATAAGCATCTGCTTTACGATAATACGCATTGTGGGGTCAAGTCCGTCAAAGGCTTCGTCGAGAAACAGGTACGGCGTTTTGCAGGCAATTCCGCAGATAACCGCCGCCTGCCTTTTCATTCCCTTTGAAAAGGTGCTGAGCCGCTTTTTCAGGGGCAGCTGCACCGCACTGTACAGTCTTTCCCACAATTCCTCCGAAAAGCTGTGGTAAAAGCGCTTGTAATACCGCTTCATATCGGTTAAGGTCATTGAATTGAACTGCACCGTTTCATCGTTGATAAAGAACACCTTTTCCTTTAAGGGTGCGTTTTCGTAAATCTGCTCCCCGTCAATGAGAATTTCTCCCGAATTGGGGCGGTAAATCCCCGATAAAAGCCGCAGCAGGGTTGATTTTCCTGCGCCGTTTGAGCCGAGGAGCCCATAAGCGCAGCCCTCGGGTATTTCCAGCGAAATACCGTCAAGAGCGTTTTTGTCCTCAAAACGCATTACCGCATTTCTGACTTCAATCATCTGTTTCCTCTCTTTCCCTTTCCCATATAAGCCTTGCAAGGCTGATTATCTCCTCAAGCTCCGCTCCCGCTCTGAAAGCGGCGGATATTTCCTTTTCAGCATTTGTCATTGCGTTGAACTTTATGGCGGCGGCTGCGGATTTTTCTCCCGAAACATAGCTGCCCTTTGCAGGAACGGTGTAAATCAGCCCCGACTGTTCAAGCATTCCGTATGCCTTCTGTACTGTGTTGGGGTTAATTCCGAACTGCTTTGCCACCTCACGGACGGCAGGCAGCTTTTCGTCGGCAATGAGCTCCTTGCTGATTATCAGCCGTGAAATGCCGCTGTAAAGCTGTTCATAAATGGGGATTTTTCCCTCAAGACGAATGTTAAGCACGGGTTTGTCCTTTCGCTGTATTAAGTGTATTAGTTGTATTAGTACAGTTATTATACAACAACTTTTTCCTTTTGTCAAGAGGGGAGTGGGGCAAGCCGCCATTTTCTGACCGACAAAAACACAAACAATCCAAAACAGGTCAAAGAAGCGAACAGCCTCTTTTTCTGTAATTTTATCAAAACCGCTTTACAAATCCGCCCTGATGTTATATAATATAGACACAATGCAACGAAAGGGATGAATTATATGGCAGAAAGAAAGCTTGAATATTCCGGCGGCGGAATTGAGGTTTACCGTGAGGGCCATAAGGCAATCAAGGTTTTTGCAGAGGGCTTTTCCAAATCCGCAGTTTTCTACGAGGCGGCAATTCACACGCTTGTAGAAGAAACAAATCTGACAATACCCCATATTCACGAGATAATCAGGGATAACGGCAGATATGCAATCGTTTCCGATTTTATCGAGGGCAAGACCCTTGAACAGCTTATGGCGGAAAATCCCGACGACAAGGAAAAATACCTTGCTCAGATGGTGGAGCTTCAGGAGCAGATTCACAAGCTGACAATTTCAGACGTAATCAAGCTGAAGCATAAGCTTTCACGTCAGATAAACAGCCTTGAGGAGCTTGACAATATCAAGAAGTACGAGCTGCTTACAAGACTTGATTCAATGCCAAAGCACTCCAAGCTTTGCCACGGAAATTTCGGACCGGAAAACATTATTGTCACCGGGGACGGCAAGGTTTACATAATCGACTGGGTGGCTGCGTCAAGAGGCAACGCCAGCGCAGACGTGGCAATGACCTATCTTAAGCTTTCCCTTAAATCCACGGAAACTGCCGAAAAGTATATTTCGATTTTCTGCGAAAAAACGGGAACGGCAAAGCGCTATGTGCAGGAATGGCTTCCCATTATGGCAGCAAGCCAGCTTGCGTCTGGCGTAAATTCAAAAGAGGAGAGAGAGCTGCTGCTGACGTGGCTCGATGTTGTTGATTACAGCTGATGGTACTGCTTGAACAAGCCACAATTATGGCCCTGCTTATTCTGCTGGGCTTTTTGTGTTTCAAAATTAAGATTATTGACGACAATTCAAAAAAATGTCTTTCCGCAATAGCGCTTAAGGTTGCAACCCCTGCGCTTATTGTAATGTCCTTTCAGAAGGACTTCGACCCCGAAAAATTCTACGGGCTTATTTACTCGCTGCTGCTTGCTTTAATAACCTACGTTGTGGCATTTGTGATTTCCTACGGTTTTATGAGAGGAAAGCAGAAGGACAAGACGCTTATTGAGCGCTTTTCCCTTATCTACACAAACTGCGCCTTTATGGGTATTCCCCTTGTACAGGGACTTTACGGCGAAGACGGCGTTTTCTATCTTACGGGATACCTTGTGTGCTTTTATCTGCTTGTGTGGACTCACGGGGTTATTATGATGAACAACACCGAGAGCATAGGCAAATCCGCATTGAAGGCGCTGAAATCCCCCGCTCTTATTTCAATCGTAGTGGGCGTGGTTTTCTATCTGCTTCAGATAAAGCTGCCCGAGATGCTTTCTACCGCCTGCAATTATGTAGGCTCCCTTACAACGCCTCTGGGAATGTTCGTTGCAGGCGCGACAATCGCCCAGACAAATCTGAAAAAAGCCGTCCTCAAGCCAAGGCTTTACATAGTTTCCGCTGTAAGACTGTTTTTGATTCCCCTTGCGGTAATTCTTGTGTTCAAGCTTTTGCCCTATAACGAGCTGATTATGGGAGTAAACCTCATCGCGGTTTCAAGTCCCTGTGCGGCTATTGCAACAATGTTTGCAGTAACCTACAATAAGGACTCCTGCTATGCGGCGGAGCTTTTTGCAATAACAACCTTGCTGTCCATTGCGACAATGCCGTTTATGATATGGCTTTTCGAAATAATATAATAAAAAAGCGGAGGTTTCTGCCTCCGCTCAGCTTGTCGAAAAACGTGCCAAGAGTGGAATTGCAAAGCAATTCCACAGAGCACACTTTTTCGAGGATTTTGTTGTGTAAATTACTCACT
>CAMDZU010000111.1 GCA_945910715.1 uncultured Clostridia bacterium | reverse complement strand
ATTTCATCAACATTGTTGGCAAATACGGCGGACAGGTTCAGGCTTTGCTGAAAAAGGCGGCTGCACTTGACATTCAGACAATATGCCCTCTCCACGGTCCGATTTTGAAGGAAAACTTAGGCTTCTATATCGGCAAATACCTCACCTGGAGCAGCTACGAACCCGAGGAGGAGGGCGTGCTGGTTGCCTGCGCTTCAATCCACGGCAATACAAAGAATGCCGCTCTGAAAATGGCGGAGCTGATTAAGGAAAAGGGCGCAAAGGTTACATTTATGGATATTACCAGAGAGGATATTGCAAAGGCTGTTTCAGAGGCGTTCAGATACAGCAGAATTATTCTTGCCGCTTCCTCCTATGACGGCGGAGTTTTCGCTCCTATGGAAAACTATCTTTGCAGACTTGCCCACAAGAATTTCCAGAACCGCAAGGTTGGTATTATCGAAAACGGCTCATGGGCGCCAAGTGCAGGAAAGACCATTAAGGCCGCTCTCGAGGGAATGAAAAATATCACAATCTGCGAAAATACCGTTACAATAAAGTCTGTTGCAAAGGCAGAAAATTTCGAGAAGATGGAATTGCTTGTAGAAGAAATACTGGGCTGATTTTTAATTTCATAATAATAGAGCCGCTTTTGATGTTTACGTCAAAGGCGGCTTACAAATTTCCAAGCGGAATTGTCGATATGCTCGGTGCATTAAGGGAAATTATCTTCAGCAGCGTTTCAGACAATCCTGCGGAAACCTTGGAGCGGTAATTTCCGTCTGCAAGGACAATAAACCCGTTTTACATACAATAACAAAATCAGTCTGAAAATAGTTTAGTCCATCAAAAAACGTCAATCCTACGGAGCGTGGGTTTCGATTTGCTCTGGAAAATGATATACTTATTCCACAAGGATTTATGAATTACTAACAAAGAATGGAGATAAAAATGGATCAGAGCAAGATTGGGAAATTTATTGCCAGATACAGAAAAGAACACAGTCTTTTACAGAAAGACGTTGCGGAAAAATTAGGAATAAGCGAAAAAACAGTTTCAAAGTGGGAGTGCGGAAACGGACTGCCCGAAGTGGTTTATATGGAGCCATTGTGCAGAATATTAGGCATAACCGTCAATGAATTGCTGGCGGGAGAATCAATACCCATTATGGAATTGGTAAAGCTTATTGATAAATCACGTCTTGAATTAGTCAGACAGCTTGAATTTGAGCAGCTGCGAATGCGGATATACAAGCTTTACGGCATTGAAATCGAAACAATGGAAACCTCCGAAAACGGCGCAGGAGGGTTGACCTATTTCGTAGCTGCCTGCGGCAAAAAGTACGTTGTAAAATATCCCAGCGAAAATGAAATGAATCACCCCGAAACGGAAATAAAGGTCTGCGAAGCGCTTTTGAATAAGGGCATTCCTGCCTGCAGATTCATTCCAAACAAAAACGGCAGAATGCTTTCAACCGATGAAAACGGAAGGCGATTTACCATTCAGCATTTCTACGAGGGCGTCACACATACGGCTACAATGAAGCGCCCGAAAATTTGCAGAAGCAATCGGCGGTTTTATTGGCAGAAATACACAGCGCAACGAGGGATATGGAGAAGCTCCCCACCGGAATAGGCGGTGATTTTTTCAAATACAGAAAACCCGTGTTTATGAAGGACGGTTATTCAAAAGCTTTACGGCAGGCCATGAATAACGACGATAATGAAATAGCAGACGCAATCCGCACCAATATGAGAATTATTGAAGCTGTGCCTGCATACGAGTTTGATATAAACAAATTCAGCTGCGGAAATACTCACGGTGACTACACAATTTCACAGCTTATCTGGCTTGACGGAAAGATAAACGTAGTTATTGACTGGACCTGTGCCTGCGTACATCCTTACATATGGGAAATAGTCCGCTCCTACGTCTTTATGGCACCCGAGGCAAGTCGGGGAGAAATCAGTATTGACAGGTTAATTTGCTATATTGCCGATTATATGAAAATAAGTCCGCTGAAAGCCTATGACATAGAAAACGCAGGAAAGCTGTTCCATTATTTTCTGGCTGTATGTAATTTCTATGGTCAATACTACGATTCAATTTCGGAGAACAGGCACATTTACTTAAAGCAGGCGGAAATGTCATCAAAGCTGCTCTCTTGGTTCGAAAAGCATATTGATGAACTCAACGAAAAACTTTGCCAATTAAGCGTGCGAATCGCAAGAGAGAAGAATCTGTCGGTTTTCTATGATTTGGCAGGTCGGCTAAAGCAATATCCGGTCAAGAAATCTCTGAGAATAATCGCCCTTGAAAGAATAGCCGAATGTTTTGAAAAGGGCAAAAAGTACACCGAAAAAGAGGTCAACGAAATTATCCTGAACAATATTGCATTTTCGGATTATGCCACCATACGCAGAGAAATGTTTGAACAAAGGCTTATAAACAGATTAAGCGACGGGTCGGAGTATTGGCGGGATAAATAAACGGTTTAATTTCACTATACGCAAAATCAGCCTGAGAAGAATACCTCTTCTCAGGCTGTACTCATTTATGGTGCTGTATTATTTTCCCATTCTCTTTTCAAGAGCCTCGTTAATAATTTTCAGCGTTGCAATTCGTGCATATTTCTTGTCGTTTGCAGGAATAATGTGCCACGGCGCAAACTCGGTGGAGGTCTTCTCAATCATTTCGTTCACCGCAACCTCGTACTTATCCCACTTTTCACGATTGCGCCAGTCCTCGTCGGTGATTTTCCATTGCTTTTCGGGAGTATTCTGACGCTCGTTGAAGCGGTTAAGCTGTTCGTCCTTGTCAATTTGCAGCCAGAATTTAAGCACAACCGCTCCCGAACAGGTAAGCTCGTCCTCAAACTCGTTCATTTCCTGATAAGCCATAGACCAGCGGCTTTCGGGAGTAAAGCCCTCAAGACGTTCCACCATAACTCTGCCGTACCATGTGCGGTCGAAAATTGCTATGTGTCCCGTTTTGGGCAGCTTGTTCCAGAAGCGCCACAGATAATGGCGGTTAAGCTCGTGCTTATCGGGTGCGGCAACAGGCACAGCCTCATAGCCTCTCGGGTCAAGTGCGGCGGAAATTCTGCGGATATTGCCGCCCTTTCCTGCTGCGTCCCATCCCTCAAAGGCAATTACAACGGGAATCTTCCTTGCGTACAGATTGGAGTGTAGCTTGGAAAGCTTTTTCTGCTCCTGCTCAAGCAGCTTGTCGTATTCCTCGTCGGTAAGGCAGGGCGAAAGGTCAATTTCGTTAAGCTTAGGCATTTTAAGCAGCTTGAACTGTTTCATTTCAACCGCTCTTCCCTTTACGGTTGCGGAAATATCCTTGCTTCCGTCAAGGGCGGCTCTTATGGATTTGCAAAGTGCCTTATAAACAGCAAGCACAGCTGTCCGCTTATCATTAGACGGAATAATGTTCCACGGTGCGTATTCCGTGTTGGTGTAATTCAACATTCCGTCGTATTCTTCATAATACTTGTCGTATTTCTTGTTGCGCTTAATATCAAGCCGGTTTACACGCCATTCCGTCACCTTTGAGTCCATAAGATTTTCAAAGCGCTTTTTCTGCTCGTGCTTGTCAATTGTAAGGAAAAACTTTATTATAAGATAACCGTCGTCGGTGAGCTGTCTTTCGAAAAGGTTTACTCCGTCAAGACGATTGATGTATTCCTTTTCGCTTATTCCGTCCTCAAGAAAGGCTCTGGCGGTTTCCTGATACCACGAGCGGTCAAGAATAGTCATTCTGCCCTTTTCGGGGATAATTTTCCAGAAACGGTGCATAAGCGGCATACGCTTTTCAGCGTCAGTGGCCTTGGCGGTTGAATAAACCATAAAGCTACGTGGGTCAAGACAGGATATGGTTTTGCTTATCATAGAGCCTTTTCCGCTTGCACCGAAGCCCTCGAAAAGAATAATTACAGGCAGACCCTTTTCCTTGATTTCCTGTTCAAGAAGAATAAGCTGCTTTTTGTATAGGGCAATTTCAGATTTATATTGTTCCTTTTCCGTTTTAACGGTTAAATCCACAAGTTCAAGCATAACAGTACCGCCTTTCAGAATAAATTTGTTATACTTATTATAGCACAAAAGTTAACATAATGCAAGAAAAAATGTGCAGAATTAACAAAGCCCCTGCATTACTCAATGCAGGGGGTAACATTATCGTGGAAGCCCCTCTTTTAAGGTTTCCACATTGTTTTTCATCAGGTCAACGTAAGTTACGCCGTTGTCAAAATCCTCTTTGCTGACATTGTGGCAGGAATGGAGCATAAGCGCCTTTGTGCCCGTCTGATTGGCAATGGAATCCGCCATTGCGTGATTGCCAAGTTCTACATAGAAAACGGCAGGCAGGCTGTTTTCCTCAATGCGCTTTACAAGCTTAGCAACAGTAGCGGCGCTTGCGTCCGTTTCGCCCGAGCAGCCGGGGAATGCCGCATAATAGGAAAGTCCGAATTCATCGGCAAAATACCTGAAAGGAAAACGGTCGCCGAAAACCAGCATTTTCTTTGAAGCGGCGTCAACCACCTGCTTAATTTCATCATCAACCGCCTGAATTTCAGCGTTGTAGGCTGCAGCATTTTTTTCGTAAATATCAGCGTTTTCCTTGTCGATTTCACTTATAGCTCCGCAAATAGCGTTCACCATTGCCATTGCGTTTTTCGGTGAAGTCCAGATATGCTCGTCATATTCGATTTCGTCGCTGTCGCTTTCCTCCTCCGCCTCCATTCCGTCAACTATTTCCTCTTCCACAACGGAAACGGTGTCCATCATTTTCAGCACCTTCATTTTCGAGGTATCAACAGCGGACAGTATCTTCTCCACCCATGCGTCGCCCTCTCCGCCGATGTAAATAAACAGGTCGGCGTTCTGTACTGCCGCAATGTCCTGCGGCGAGGGTTCAAAGGAGTGAATTTTCGTTGCAGGGCTTACCAGCATTTTTATATTGGCATTATCTCCTGCAACAGCTCTTGCAAAATCATATTCGGGGAAAATGGTAGCAACAATGTTTATTTTCCCGTTGTCGCTCTTTACATCCGCACTTCCGCAGGCGGAAATTCCAAGCATTATTGCTGCACAAAGCAGTATTGATATTATCTTCTTCATATTATATCCTTCCAAATTTGAAATCGGGTTTCAGTTTCATATTGTATTATACATTATTATTATTTCCTTGTCAAGCAAATTCAAAAAATCAGCACCGCTTTATAAAACCGCCGTTCAGTAGCTTACCGAAACCACCCACACAATAAAAGGCGGAACTGCGTGCCGAGGCACTCGGCATAAAAAATATCACTACATATTAACCCCATCGTTCAGCAGCTTACCGAAACAAACCCCGCAGCAAAAGGCGTAACAGCGCACCAAGGCTCCAGTATTACCAAAATCAGCACCGCTTTATAAAACCGCCGTTCAGCAGCTTACCGAAACCACA